>JAEUSO010000182.1 GCA_016788605.1 Candidatus Kapaibacterium sp.
AGCCGTCGTTGAAATGGCGCAGTACGGTAAGCTCCGCTCCATAACATCGTCCGGTTCCGGTACTTGCTATGTTTACCTTTCCCCCGACAGAGCCGAAATTCGTACCTGAATTCAGAAATGACCATGAGTCCTGAATGTCGCCACTTACAGGCACACGAGTAATATCCTTATAGTAACTCTCGACCTTTAGCAATATATCTTTTGCTACTTCAGTAGAGTATCCTACAATAGTATGCCGCGATTCCATGAAGTCAAGTGTGGAACTACGTGGTGAGGAATAATAGAGCAGGAGTGGGAGCGATTGCCGATGGACACTATATGCGGCACTGATAAATTGACCGGATGCAATCTCGTATTTGATACCAATTCTTGGTTCTATGGTGGCTCTGTTGCTCAAGGTTAGATATTGAGAATGAATCCCAATGTTAGTTGTTAGCAATGGGCTGATCTTCCAATTCCAGTCCGCATAACCAAGGTACTGCACCGTATTGCCCGTGGCGTTAATATCCCATGTAGTATAGATTCCCCAGCCATCTGTGTATCGTTTCTCAAGTAATTCATAAAACCGATAACGTCCTTCAACGCCAAAGCGAAGTATATGATTTTGATATGGTATTACTGTAAGTGTGTATTTAGCATTTGTGTATCCCTCAAATGATTGTTGGTCAAACCAACGGTCAATATCAACTATTGTATGTATGCTTTGCGGACTGCATGTGATTGAATCTATGGCGGTAGTATATGCTGAACGGACGTGACCGAGTAGCAATACACCAACAGCATTATCACTGATTAGATGTTGCCAACGTACACCAACGGATGAAAAATTGTTTGAACTCTTTAAATTCCAGTCGCCGGTAAGTACATCTTCACGGCTTGACCTATCCATAAAAATCGTATTCGCACCAAACATCGAGGTAATATCAATAGTGTTATTGCCATCAGGTATCAGGTGAACTTTTGCAAAGCCATCTTGATAACGCGGAACACCGACAATACCTAAGTCCATGCCAAGGTTGGTAAGAACATCCAAGAAAGAGTAGCGATAGTTTGCAATAAACGACCCCTTGGCGAAACCGAGCGGACCTTCAGCTCCTGCTTCTGCACCGTTGTAACTTAACTGCCCAAGAAACTCATATCGTTCATTATTGCCATTGCGTGTTCGCAAATCAAAGACACCACTCATTTTATCGCTGTACTCTGCCGGAAAACCACCCGTAAGAAAATCACTGTTTGCAAGAACATTCGTGTTGATAGCACCGACAGGACCGCCTGTTGATCCCTGCGTACCGAAGTGATTCGGATTTGGTATATCCAAGCCGTCTAATCTCCATAATAATTCAGTTGGCGAGCCACCCCGAATAATAATATCATTGCGGAGATTATTCTGCCCTACAACACCTGCAAAATTCTGTGCCATACGGGATGGGTCGCCACGTGTGCCGGCAAAACGCTCTACATCATTCATGCTGAATTGATGTGTGCTAACAACAGTATTTTCATTCAAAGGAGCATACGGGTTATTCGTGGAAGTAACTTCAACTTGCTTAGTAGTGATATATGACTCTTGCAACTCGATAGTGAGTACGTACTCTTTGCCTGATGTCAGCACTACCGAAAAATAGTACGGCTGATATCCTATCATCCTTGCCTGAATAGTATAGCGACCAATGGGTATCTTTTCAAGTTTGTACGTGCCCTCGCGTGAAGTCCTGCCATTACGCCTGTAACCATTACCTTCAATAAGGATAATGACCCCTTCGATTGAACGCTTTGTAGTAGCGTCAATAACTTGACCTCGTATTGTTTGAACGGGAGCAGTTGTTTGATTACTGCGTTCTTGTGCATTGAGCAATAGAAGAGTAGTCAGCGACCAGAAGAAAAAACAAAGCAAGGTTGTAGTATTTTGCATCATAACGGATTATTAAAAAGCAAGTGATTCTTGACGTAAAAATACCGTAGATAAACTCTCCGTAGTTAATTGAGCTATCGCTATACTTAATGGTTGCACTGTGTTAGGTTGTGAGGTAGATAGAATTTGTTGAAGCGCATCAATCTCTACCGAACCAATGACAACCGTCCCTTCTTTCACTTCACCATCGGCTTTGATACTGAACCACTGGTGAATCTCACTGAACGGAAATTCTGCGGCATCATCTTCATTGGCAAAGCGGGCATAGATAGATATTTTTTCTTTATTGCTAAATGTTGGAATGTCCGGTTGCTTCGATTTTTTATACTCGTATCCATACTGATAGGTAAGTGCGGATATGTCAGAGAGTACAGCCGATGCGGTTGGATGCGAACCCGCGCCACGTCCGAGCAAAAATTGTGTATCACTAAACGCCGCTTGCAACTCTATACCATTGAACTCATTGCGAACAAATGCAAGCTGAGAATCAAGCGGAACAAAGGTCGGCGCAACAACTGCTGTCAGTGCTGAATCAACGCGCTTGATGCTTGCAATAAGTTTGATAGTATAGCCACGATTATTCGCAAACACTACGTCGGCACTACTGATGTTCTCAATACCAATGGTTACGATATTCTCCGGCGGAACGATAACCCCAAAAGCGTGTGTACAGAGTATGGATGTTTTGTTCCGAGCGTCAATTCCACTGACATCCAAGTGTGGATTGCTTTCTGCAAAACCCAGTTCCTGTGCGGACTTCAGAGCGGTAGTGTATGATTGAGCTTCGGTTGACATTTTTGTAAGAATGTAATTTGTCGTCCCGTTGATAATCCCTTCTACGCTTCTCAGCAAGTCATTGTCATAATACTCTTCAAGTAGTCGGATAATGGGAATACTACCACCAACCGCCGCCTCGTAGAGCAGAGGAACGCTATACTGTTGCTGTAATGCAATCAGTTCGTCTAAGTGTTCTGCAATCATCTTTTTATTAGCACTGACAACTGCTTTACCACGTTGTAATGCGGTTTTGACAATCGCATAAGCAGAAGAAGCATCATCAATCAGTTCAACAACAACATCAATACTTTCATCGAGTAGTATATCGTTAGGATTGAAGGTGAATTTATCGGCAGTGAGTGTATCACTGAGTGGGCGTTGCTTCGTTCTGTCTTTTACGCATATTTGTTTAATCTCGGCTTTGATTCCATGTGTGCTTTGCAAGACATCCCAAAGTCCTTTTCCAACACATCCGAAACCAAATAGTCCAAGCGTTAGTGTTTTGTTGTTTGTGTTCATTGTATGTTTTTTGATTGGTGTTTGATTGTAAGGTGTTGAATCAGGCGAAGTCCGCAGTATTGAGTGTACGAGAGTATGCACTAAGCGAAGAGTTCTCTAAAAACTCGTGGAGTAATGATGTGAGTGTGGTGAATTCAATCAGGAATCCATCATGCCCGTAAGGTGAGTCAATTTCGTGATACACAGCATCGGGAATATGTTGTGCAAGTAACATCTGCTCGGATGGAGGAAAGAGAATATCAGAACTGACACCAATAACAAATGTCCGCGCTTGAATTCTATTCAGTGCTTGTATTGCTCCACCACGGTTACGTCCGACATCATGCGAATCCATCGTTCTTGTCAGCGACCAGTATGCAGGTGCGGTAAAGCGGTTAGCGAGTTTCTCTCCTTGATAGCGCAAGTACGATTCAACTCTATACCCTTCTATTTGGTTTTCACTATCCGGTTGCGAACGCGCATATCCTTCGTAGCTTCGGTAAGATAACATTGCTATTGCCCGCGCGGCTATGATACCTAATCTGCCTTTGCCTGAGAGTTCCGATTCATCCCATAAAGTGTTGTCTGCCAGAAGAGCCAATCGCTGGGCAGAGTTGAGTCCGCGTGCCCATGATGACATTACTGCTCCGGCAGAAATCACTACAGATTGCTTAATACGTGATGGCTCCATGATTGACCACTCAAGCACTTGCTGTGCTCCCATAGAGCCACCGATACACAAAGCAATTTCTGTAATTCCTAAATACTCACGAAGAATACTATGTGCCTGCACTATATCACGAATTGTAATAAGTGGGAATGATGAGGCATAGCGTTGTCCGGTTATTGGATTTATATCTTCGGGCGAGCTTGAGCCATAGCACGAGCCAATCATATTAGCGCATACAATGTACTGATGAGTCGGGTCAAATATTTTTCCTTCACCTACTAATCCACTCCACCATTCCGCCGGATCGCTATTAGCTGAAAACGCATGGCATATCCATACCACATTATCACATGTGTTATTCAATGTTCCGTAGGTGGTGTACTGAATACGCAGACGATGAAGGGCTTCGCCCGATTCAAGAATAAATGGTTGAGTATGGATGTATGTTGATGTCATGAATTTCCTTATGATGTGATGTGGAGTTTATACTGATAATTCCTGTGGTGCATACACAGCGGCAAACGCCTGTTCAAAGTCAGCAATAATGTCTCTGATATGTTCGATACCAACAGATATGCGGAGTAGTGAAGGGTGGACACCTGCGCTGATTTGCTCTGCATCGGTTAATTGCTGGTGTGTTGTGGAAGCCGGATGTATTGCCAATGTTTTTGCATCACCAACATTCGCCAAGTGACTTACAAGTTTTAGTGAGTTGATGACGTTTTTTGCATTCTCCCTGCCGCTTGCGCCCTCGCTTTCTTTAAGGGAACAACTGAGTACCGCGCCTGCGCCATTGCGGAAATACTTTTGTGCATTATCATATCCAATCGAACCTTGCAATCCGGGATAATTCACTTGTTCTACAATATCCTGCTGTTGTAACCACTCAGCAAGTAACTGTGCATTTTGAGCGTGTCGTTCTGCACGAAGCGAGAGGGTTTCTAATCCTTGAAGAAGGAGGAAAGAGTTGAAAGGTGAGAGTGATGGACCAAAATCACGAAGCCCCTCTACGCGTGCGCGGATGACGTAAGCGATATTACCGAAAGGTGAATCAGAGCCGAATACATCCCAAAACTTTAAGCCATGATATCCTTCCGCCGGCTCGGTGAATTGCGGGAACTTCCCATTACCCCAGTTATAGTTACCGCCATCCACTATCACACCGCCAACAGAATTGCCATGTCCGCCAATCCACTTTGTAGCAGATTCCACGACAATGTTTGCGCCCCACTCAAGTGGACGGAAAAAGTATCCGCCTGCACCAAAAGTATTATCAACTATCAGCGGAATATCATACTCTTTTGCCACAGCAACAATGGTCTCGAAATCCGGTACATTAAATCCCGGGTTGCCGATGGTTTCGATATAAATTGCTTTGGTATTGACATCAATCAGTGATGCTATACTATCGGGATTATCGCCGTCGGCAAAACGTGCTTCAATACCCAGACGCTTAAATGCCACCTTGAATTGATTGTATGTGCCACCATAGAGATACGAGGTGGTAACAAAGTTATCGCCTGCTTGAAGGATGTTATTGAGTGCGATGAATTGTGCCGCCTGACCGGATGCCACAGCCAATGCCGCCACACCACCCTCAAGTGCGGCAATGCGCTTTTCGAAGACATCCGTTGTCGGGTTCATTATACGGGTATAAATGTTCCCAAAATTCTTCAAAGCAAAGAGGTCAGCCGCGTGGTCGGAACTCTCGAATTGATAGGACGTGGTTTGATAGATGGGCACAGCGCGTGAACCGGTTGCCGTATCCGGTGATTGACCTGCGTGCAGTTGCAGTGTATCAAAATGGTAACTCATTGGTAAAACTCCTTGAATGAAGTGAATAAAAATTGGGTTATAGATGCTAAGAGTTGGCAGAAACGAAAAAACGCCATCCCCGACTTCGAGAATGGCGTTTGAGAAAACCTCGTGGTATGATTATGCTACGACATCACACCGCCACTCCCGTTCGAGAACGACATACACATCGCCATACACATCATACTCGCACACTGCTGTGCGGCTGACGGTGTTGTGATTGTGATGCTCTGATTTCTCATTGAGAGTGTTTGATTGTTTCTGGTTAATTGCTTTTTGTAGTGCAAGACATTGCGGGTATGCTCCGCGATTCATGCGGTGCGAACATAATTGAATCGCATACGAAGTTGCAAGAAAAATTTTCGTAACACTCGTTGTCTCGCGTGCGCGTACTTTATAGTGTGGAGAAGGGGAAAATTTTTTGATATCGAACTGTCTTGACCATCAGATCTCTTCAAAATAATCGTTGTCCATACGCTTGATTTCGTAGCTGTAATGAACAGACACACCGAGGTTGTTATCAATCATCAGGTCGGCTAATTCCTCGCCATCAAGCAGAACAATCTTGGTGTCATTCATCGGCTTGTACTCGCGGGCTTCTTTGGTAAAGGTCGAGGTAGTAATAAATACACCTTTCTTTGCGCCCTGACCTGCTAATGCACCAACGAATTTTTGTATTTCAGGGCGACCCACATTACCTTCCTTCCAGCGTTTTGCTTGCAGATAGATGGAGTCCAACCCTAATTTATCTTCCTTAATTACACCATCTATACCCTCATCATTCGTCAGTCGGGTTGTGCGTCCGGCATCTTTGAACGAACCGCCATAGCCCATTCGCACAAGTAGCTCTACTACTAATCGTTCAAATGCAGAAGGAGACATTGCCCTGACACGCTCCAGAACTTCTGCGGCAAGATTTCTCCGAAGTGTGATATACGTTTCTGCCAAGAGTTCGTCGGGAGATAGAATAGCATTTTCTTCGGGTAAGATTGTGGAAACAGATATTTCTTTGCTTCTGATGGATTGATAAAAATTTATAAAGATTGGGATTTGTTTTAACTGATTTACTCTAAATCCAGTTGGATATTTTTCGAGAAATTCTTTCCCCTCTTTAGTGATGCTTTGTACTCCGCGCTGAATTGATTGTAGTAAGCCGGCTTTCTTTAGATACGTAATTGCCCATTGCGTTCTGCTATATAGAATAGTATTTGCGCCACTTGGCAGTAGCGTTTCTTGTTCCGACTTATCAATTGAAAGTATGTTGGCGACTTCGGAAGCAATGTCCCTAACAC
>JAEUSO010000183.1 GCA_016788605.1 Candidatus Kapaibacterium sp.
ATACAAGCTGACTTCGGATACATCGAACAGAACGTCAATGGTACACACAACACACCGTTGCACCGACTTCGGAGCAATGCCTACAAGACATTTGAAACACTCCCGTTCCCGACTGTTCGCAACGAAGAGTGGAAGTACACCAACGTGATGCAACTTGTCGGTAAGAGCTATTCATCACAGTTCACCGCCAGCAAACATCAACATATCGCTGATGCAGGCATTCCTGGAATCGAGACAAATATCGCTGTTATGGTGAATGGTAAACTCGATTTACAAAACTCCATGCTCTCTTTACCGGACGGTGTGGTCTGTATGGATATTCACCAAGCATACAGCGAACACCAGCAACTGATTAACGAGCGACTTGGCGCACTTGTGCCTCACGATACGAATGCATTTACCGCATCGAATACTGCCTGTACCGATAGCGGATTATTTGTATTGATTCCCAAAGGCGTGACAGTTGATGAGCCGCTGCTTATACTTCATGTAATTGATGCAACAGAACAAAACATGTTTGTTCAACCCCGATTGCTTGTAATTGCCGGGGAAAATTCTGAATTGACGATCATAACTCGCACGGTGACACATGGTACAAATTCATCGCTTACGAACAGTGTTATAGAATCGTATGCCGCAGCGAATGCACGTCTTAGTATGGTGACATTGCAGGATGATGCAGATTCAGCGTCGTCCATCACAACGCATAACCTTGACCAAAAACGCGGAAGTGTCGTAAATCTGATTACCGTGACACTAAGCGGTCAGATTATCAGAAATACAGTTGGAACGCGGCTCTCGGAGTCGGGAAGCGAAGCACACATGTACGGGCTGTATTGCGTTGGTGGTACAACGCTCGTTGATAATCACACGGTGATGGACCATGCAATGCCGCACTGCCACAGCAATGAATTGTTCAAAGGTATTCTTGCCGATAAATCGCAAGGCGTGTTCAACGGAAAAATCTTCGTTCGTGAAGACGCGCAAAAAACACTTGCGTATCAATCGAATAAAAATATCCTGTTAAGCGAATCCGCCAACGTGAACACGAAGCCGCAGCTTGAGATTTTTGCCGACGATGTGAAGTGTTCCCACGGTTGCACCGTCGGTCAGCTTGATGAAGAATCCATCTTCTACCTGCGCGCTCGCGGACTTTCGGAACAAAGTGCAAAGGCGTTGCTGCTGATTGCATTTGCCGAGGATATAACAAGCCAAATTTCCAACGAGCCGCTCCGCAACTTTATCAACGAAAAAATTGAACAACGGTTAGGGATTGCATAAGCAACAACGACCCTGATTACTGAATGATGTACAACGATACACTACAAACGGCACGCTCATTTTCGGCGGAGGAAATCCGTAAGGACTTTCCTATTCTCTCGCGTCCGGTTGGGAAGAATCCGCTTGTGTATCTTGATAATGCAGCCACAACGCATAAGCCCACACACGTTATAAACTCAATCCGCTCATTCTACGAATCAACGAACAGCAATGTGCATCGCGGGGTGCATACGTTGAGTCAGTTGGCAACAGAACAATATGAATCAGCCCGTAACATTGTACGCAACTTTCTTCATGCATCATCGCAGCAAGAAATTGTCTTCACGCGAGGTACAACGGAAGGATTGAATCTGCTTGCCCAATCATTCACGAATACGGTTGTTGGTAATGGCGATGAGATATTGCTCAGCGGAATGGAGCATCACTCCAATATCGTACCGTGGCAAATGCTTGCACAACGCACCGGCGCAATCATGAAAGTGATACCGGTACTCGATGACGGTTCGCTTGATATGCAAACATTTTATGCAATGCTGACACCCAAGACAAAAGTTATCAGCGTTGTGCATATTTCAAACTCTCTTGGCACGGTGAACCCGGTTAACGAGATCGTTAAAGCGGGACATAACGCAGGAGCAGTTGTGATTGTGGACGGGGCACAATCGGTGGCTCACACCAAGATTGATGTTCAGGAGATTGGTTGCGATTTCTTTGTGTTTTCCGGTCATAAACTCTACGCACCGACAGGAATCGGCGTGCTGTATGGCAAACGCGAACTCTTAGAAAAACTGCCTCCGTATCAGGGTGGCGGTGATATGATTCTCACTGTCAGTTTCGAGAAAACGGAATACAACGAACTGCCGTACAAATTCGAGGCAGGAACACCTAACATCGAAGGCGCAATCGGCTTGGCGGCTGCAATAGAATACCTGCAACAGTTTGATATGGAATCTATTGCCCGGCATGAGGAATCACTTTTGCGGTATGCAACGTCGTTGCTTGAGCAAAACGGTGTACGTATCATCGGTATTGCGCCGGGAAAATCCTCGATTATCTCGTTTGTTCTCGATGGCATTCACCCGCATGATGTCGGGTCGTTGCTCGATAGGGATGGCATAGCAATCCGCGCCGGACACCATTGCACCCAACCGGTAATGAAACGCTTTTCGGTCCCGGCAACAAACCGCGCTTCGTTTGCTATGTATAACACAATGCCGGAAGTGGATGCGCTTGTTGATTCCCTTGGCTCAATCAAATCACTTTTTGCATAATTCCGATGGATATTGCAGACATACGCGAACTGTATCAGGATGTGATTCTCGACCATAATAAATCGCCGAGAAACTTCGGCAAGCCGCACACACATACACACACATCCTGCGGTCACAACCCGCTTTGCGGTGATACATTTGAACTTTTCTGCACTGTGGACGGCGATGTGATTACCGACATCCGTTTCGAGGGCAGCGGCTGCGCTATCAGCAAAGCGTCCGCCTCGATGATGACAAGCGAACTGAAAGGGAAAACAATAGATGAAGCACGTCACCTTTTTGCAACATTTACGAATGCAGTGACAAGCCCCTTGGATTCTCCTGTTGATGAATCCTTGGGCAATCTTGTTGTGCTTGCCGGTGTCCGCGAATATCCCGTCCGTGTGAAGTGTGCTACGCTTGCCTGGCACACGATGCAGAGTGCATTGAACCAGTCACAAACAGCGAGTACCGAATCATAAAATCACATGAATCATCCTGAATTGAAAGAAGCAATTATTGAAAAACTCAAGACCGTGTTCGATCCTGAAATTCCGGTGAACATCTATGACCTTGGGTTGATTTACGACATTACAATTCGCGAGGATGCAACGGTACATGTGCTGATGACCCTTACTGCACCCGGCTGTCCGGTGGCGGGAACGTTGCCCGGCGAGATCGCCGCCAAAGTACGCGAGGTTGACGGTGTTGTTGATGCAAGTGTTGAACTCACGTTCGATCCGCCCTGGGATAAAACAATGATGCCGGAATTTGTTAAATTGGAACTGGGCTTATTCTAATTCAATCATTCACGAAAGTCAATTCACAGGATAATGAATATCATAATAGAAACAGGTACGCTTGAACTTCGGATGTACGGCGAAACTCACCGCATCACCATCGAACCCGATGAAACCATTTTGATGGCTGCGAACAGGGCGAAATTAGACCCGCCGTTCTCTTGCCAGTCCGGCTCGTGCTCCACATGCAGGGCGAAGCTCGTTTCCGGCAAGGTGGTGATGGATGTGAACGATGTGTTGAGCGATGACGAGGTTGCCGACGGATACATTCTTACGTGTCAATCGCATCCGCTTACGCCGGAACTGACAGTTGATTACGACTCATAAAACGGACGCGGACAGTCACCACTATCACGGAACAGAACATTCATGCTACGACTCGCGAAAAAAGTTGAGTACGCCCTGCTTGCGTTGCAATACATGAGCAGCCGTACAGCACGGGTATGCACTGTAAAAGAGATTGCGGAAAACTTCAATATATCGTTCGAGTTGCTTGCCAAAGTGATGAGCGTCCTCTCTAAGAAAGGTATAGTTCAATCGCTTCAAGGCATCAACGGAGGATTTTCGCTGACGAAAGAATCCTCATCCATATCAATAG
The DNA here is from genome assembly GCA_016788605.1 of Candidatus Kapaibacterium sp. Lineage (GTDB taxonomy): Bacteria > Bacteroidota > Ignavibacteria > Kapaibacteriales > NICIL-2 > JAEUSO01. The sequence goes on from JAEUSO010000183.1 coordinate 3,930, forward strand.
CGGATGTGATTGCGGCTGTTGAGAAAAAGAAAAGCAGCATCGTTGAATGTGAGTCAGGTGGTGACCATGCCAATTGTTATGTAGAGGAACGGTGCACTATCAGGCATCCGCTACAACGCTTACAAACAATGATTGACAATGCCTTCGAGTCCATGACAGTATTAGATTTGCATAAGTCCGAGACGTCGTTTGTTCACGTCGAAATAAATTAACTTACGTAATGACGAGTATGCAAACACCTGTCTATCTTGATTACAATGCAACCACACCGCTCGACGAACGTGTACTTGAAGCGATGATGCCATATCTACAAGGAAAGTTCGGTAATCCATCGTCATCGGCGCACTGGTTTGGGTGGCAGGCGGTGGCTGCGGTGGAACTTGCGCGAAAGCGTGTTGCAGAATGTATCGGTGCAACAGATCCGCAAGAGATTATCTTTACATCCGGCGCAACCGAATCTGTTAATCTTGCACTCCGTGGTGTTGCCGATATAGCTGGCAGCGGTCATATCATCAGTGTAGCAACCGAACATAAAGCCGTACTTGATACATTGAGCTATCTTCAACGAAAGGGATTTTCAGTTACGCTTCTTGCTGTGGATGAATATGGATTGATTGACATGACCGAACTTGAATCCGCGTTTCGTAGCGATACGTTGTTAGTGTCGGTGATGCATGCCAACAACGAAACAGGAACTATCAACGACATTGCTAGTATTGGTGCTGTTTGCCGTGAGCGTGGAGTGCTATTTCACACAGATGCAACGCAATCTGTCGGTAAATATCCATTTAATGTGCTGGATATGAATGTGGATTTTGCATCATTCACAGCCCATAAAATGTATGGTTCCAAAGGTAGCGGGGTGCTGTATCTGCGTAAGTGCTTTCCGCGAATTGCTATCGAGCCGCTGCTTATGGGAGGTGGACAGGAGTTCGGACTTCGTAGCGGTACACATAATGTGGCAGGAATAGTCGGACTTCAAAAGGCATTAGAACTCTGTACGTCTGCTATGAGCGAAGAGTCGCTGAAATGCAGGGACTTACGCGACGGGCTATACACGCGATTGCTTCAAGAAATCCCAAGTATCGAATTGAATGGTGTTCCGATCAATGATCCCCGCCATATGCCCGGTACGCTCAATATCAGTTTCCCGGGTGTATTAAGTTCACTAATGATGAGTGGGATTAATGATGTTGCTATGAGTGCTGCCTCTGCGTGCGGAACATCCGACGGAAGTTACTCGCATGTGCTGCGTGCTATGAACGTCGGTGATGTTCGCGGCGAATCTGCAATCCGCATCAGTGTTGGACGTTATACAACAAACGATGAAATTAACTATGCTGCCGGGCAGCTTGTGGCGCAGTATCAATCACTCGCCGATGTTCGGGTAGCATGACAACAATGAATCAACTAACATTACTTCAAAGGATAGCGATATGATGATAGAATTACCAAACGCGGTTGCCGAAGAACCAACCGTAGTAAGTGTTGCAACAGGAATTACCGGTGCCGATGAGAACGATAATATCAATATCTCAGGCAAGGCGATTGCCGAAGTGAAAAAAATTAAAGAACAGAACAGTATTCCAGCCGAGTACGGTCTGCGCGTCGGAGTAAAGGGCGGCGGCTGTTCGGGTATGAGCTATACGCTTGGCTTCGATGCAGCACCGAAAGAACAAGACCTTGTTCTGAATGCGGAAGGTGTCAGCGTATTTGTTGATGCAAAAAGTATGTTCTACCTGATGGGCATTACGCTTGATTACAGCGACGGTCTGATGGGTAAGGGCTTCACCTTTAATAACCCGAATGCAACGAAAACCTGCGGTTGCGGAAGTTCATTCGGTGCGTAAAAACTTATTTGAGCAGTGATGGATTCGTATCCACTTGTTGAGTACAAATGATAATGATAATTTTTACTGACGACTACTATGCTTGAGTCATTTATTACGGGCATTCTCGTATTAGGCGGAGCCGCATCATGTACATGTTGGCTGTTGTTGATTATCGGACGCATACCCGATACAACGTTTGCTGCGGCTATTCTTAATAGTACCTTGATATTGCCACAGTACAGGCGGGTATTCAAGGTTGCGGAAATTTCTGCACTGACCTGCATTGTACTATTTTTTATTCTTAACTAACTCAAAAATCATGGCTGAATGGAAATTCAACGCCCGTCCGTACTCCGACGACGAGGCAAAAGAACTGCTCAAAGATGTGATGTCGCCCGAAACAACGGATTGGCATTACAATACCCATCACAAAGGATATGTGACATTCCTTAATAAGATTGAAGCGGAATTGCCGAACGCAGACAAAGGCGCGGCGAACGGTAACTGGTCCACCTTCGGCGAATTGAAACGCCGCCAAACATGGAATCACGCCGGCACAGTATTACACGATGTGTTTTGGCATGTGATGGGTGGTGACGGCAACACAAGCAAAGGACCTGATGTGGTTGCGGCACTTGAAGCAGAGTACGGTTCAATCGAGAATTGGCGCGCCGATTTTAAGGCAACGGCAACAGCAGCAAAATTGAGTGGCTGGGGCGTGCTTGCCTTCGACCAACTCTACAGCGGACGATTGCTGAACGTACTCGTGGACGAGCATCACTACGGCGCGATTTGGGGCGGCATCCCGCTCATCTCGTGCGATGTATTTGAGCATGCGTATTATCACAAAGACGGTCCCGGTCGTGCGAAGTATATCGAGAATTTCTTGAACAATTTGCACTGGGGTCGCATCAACGAACGGTATCTCCGTTTTGTCAAGAAATAACAAATTATTTTTGATTTTTATCAAGGCAAGCTGAAACATCTTTGGCTTGCCTTTGTTTCTATCGTCAATTAACCGCACGGCATGTCACCTGTATCTGAACGAATTCCGTTGTTCCCGTTGGGGTTGGTACTGTTTCCACAGTCCTACCTACAACTCCATGTCTTTGAGCAACGTTACAAGGAACTGATGCAGTATTGCTTGAATAACGATACGTATTTCGGAATCAACCTTG
>JAEUSO010000184.1 GCA_016788605.1 Candidatus Kapaibacterium sp.
CTTCTCAATTCTTGGTTTTGCCAATTCAAAACAAGCCATATACCTATGCGTAACTCTGCCACTTACGGCAAAGGCTTTGTCATTTTTTGTATTGTAGGAAAGCTCGTCAATTATTTTGTGATGATTGATTTGACCTTGCTTGGCAAAGTCATAGAGCATTTTGAAAAGCCAGATAATTGTCCTTACCTGTCGGCTAATTTTGCCAACTCCATCTGATAATTCCCCCCTCGCAACATCTACAAAGAGTTGGGTGAAGGCGAAATTTGACCAAACAAAAACATCCAAACAGTTGTTAGCAAGTACAGGCGATTTACCATTTGTCTTCCAAACAGGTTGCATCAGTAAAGGTTCTTGCTTCTCCAAAGTTGCAAGCATAATTCGGTCGAGGGCATCAATCATTCCAGAGACATGAAACCAAACAGAAGTGCCATCAGTCCAGTCATTGATTGTACTAAACTTATCCCCGATAAGTAGAGAAAGTTTTTTTCTGCTGTCTTTGAAATTGGCAACTATACTACAAGCTAAATAGACAATTGTATCAGGTCTGATAACAATTTCGCAACCATAATTTTCAGGAATTAGATTGCAGGTTGTATTATCCGGTAGAGCTGTTAGCTTAATCTCAATTGGTCGTAAGCATTGACCTGTACTTCTTAACTGAGTAACTAAATCAACCCTTGGCAATGACCCGATAACAAACTGTTGGTATGGTGTATAGGGAGTTTCAAAAGAGAAAAATAAATCATTTGAACCAGGATTAACCCCGTAAAGATGCCCAGTAGATACTTTGCTGTGCTTCACAGTAAGTTCTTTGTCAAGATAGAGATAAACATTATCCAATTTTTTTGAAGCAAGAAAATTGGATAAACCAGCAGGGAATGAAGAATTAAACTGATTCTTACCCCAAGTATCTGCTTGAGTGAAATCCCTATTTGAATGTTCTATTCCGTAGAGTCCGGTTTTCTGATGTACCATTTGTTATTCAGATAATATTCACATGCTACTTGAAATTGCCACAGACGATTGCTGTTTCTAAAAATACACATTGGGCTTACTCATTCCTACCTCACTTCCCCGCCTGCGGGCATACCGGACTTTTCGGGTGTAACAAGCGAGAGCGTTCCATCAGGTGCGTTTACTGCAAGCACCATCCCTTGCGATTCGCTTCCCATCATTTTGCGTGGTGCAAGATTCCATACAATCACTACCATCTTTCCCACCATTTCTTCGGGTGTGTAATACTTGGCAATACCCGCAAAGATGTTCCGCTCGCCACCTTCTGTTTGTACAGTCAGTCGGAGTAGCTTATCACTTTTCGGAACGCGCTCGGCAGATAACACCAATGCTGTGCGGAGTTTGACTTTCATAAAGTCGTCTATCGTGATAATATCCATCACACCTTCAGGTGCTGACGATTCCTTTGGTGCTTGCTCGGTTTTAGCTGTTGGAGTTTCAGGTTGTATCGGTTGACCTTTATCGCCGAGTTTTGCTATTTGTGCTTCGATGTCTTCGTCCTCAATTTTAGTAAAGAGAATTGTTGCAGTTCCTAACGGAGCAGATTGAGCAAGATGAGGTAATGCAAGTGTGGCAAAGTAATTAACCCCTGCAACACCATGTTGCGATGTGCCAACACTGTGTTCGGGCAAACCCACAAATGCAAATATGTTCTTTGCTACTGTTGGTGTTATTGGTGCAAAGACCGTTGCCAACATTGGTAATAACTGCGCGCAGATGTACATGGTTTTGGCACATTCATCCGGGTCTGCTTTCAGTGATTTCCAAGGTGCTGAATCATTGAAATACTTATTAGCCGACCGCGCGATGTTCATTGTTGAGGTCAGGGCATCGCGGAAACGGAACTTATTGTAATTGACTTGTACCTCAATAGCACCAAAGAATACCGATGCAATCACAGCAATGTCATTGTGTGTGAAGTACCGTAGATGTGTGGCTGAATACCGCTCTACGGCTTGCTCGGCGGTCAGTGTGGTGTCGCGGGCAAAGTCCTCAACAAGTAGTTTCCATGCGTCGTCAAGTTTTGCAAATCGCTCAGGGAGTACGGGAACAGCATTATCAAAACTCTTTGCAAGAAATGTAGCTGTACGGTTCACATAGTTCCCAAGTATTGCCGCGAGTTCGTTGTTGTTTCGTGCTTGAAAATCCTTCCACGTAAAATCACTGTCGCGTGTTTCTGGGAAGTTCATAGCCATTGCATAGCGTAAGGAATCAACATGATTCGGAAAATCCTGCAAAGCGTCACGTAGGTCTATACTCCAATTGCGCGATTTAGAAAACTTCTGTCCTTCCAGATTCAAGAACTCATTTGCAGGAACATTAGCCGGTACTACATATCCACCGCGAGCCATCAGCATCGAAGGGAACATCAGCGTATGGAACACGATATTATCCTTACCAATAAACGCATAGTAGTCGGTAGTTGTATCATCCTGATTAGTCAGCCACCATTCCTTCCAAGCGTCAGGTGTGCCACGTTCTTGCGCCCAAATTTTTGTTGCACTGATATATCCCAACACCGCATCGAACCACACATAGAGAACCTTTCCTTTTGCATGTGGTAGTGGCACATTCACACCCCACGACAAATCGCGGGTAATTGCACGGTCGCCCAAACCCTGCTTGAGCCATGAGCGCGACTGTTGCAGTACATTATCTTTCCAATCGCCCGCGTGCGATTCGATATATGCTTCCAACTTTTCCTGAAAAGCACCGAGCGGATAGTACCAATGTGTGGTCTTCTTCACAACCGGAGTTTTCTTGCTGACAAGTGAAATAGGATTCTTGAGTTCGAGTTGATTGTAATACGCACCACAGTTATCACATTGGTCACCACGTGCGCGGTCGTAATTACAATTTGGGCAAATGCCTTCTACATATCTATCAGGCAGAAACATCTGTGCATCTTCATCATAGAATTGGTCTTCTTCTTTTTCTATCAGGATATTCTGTTTATGAAATTCCAGAAACCATTCTTGCGCTACCTGGTGATGTTCATCTGCGGAGGTTCTGCCATAGACATCGAAACTCATACCCAATCCGGCAAAAGCAGTTGCATTATCGGTATGGTAGCGGTCTATATTTTCTTTGGGTGTTATTCCTTCTTGCTCGGCTTTAATCGTAATAGCCACGCCATGTTCATCCGAGCCACATACATACAGGACTCGCTCGCCACGCAGACGCAGATACCGTGCATAAATATCAGCAGGCAGATATGCACCCGCCACATGACCAAGATGGATAAAGCCATTGGCATAGGGCAAGGCAGATGTAAGAAGATAACGTTTATTCATGAGTAATTCGAGGTATTGATTATTCAGTATTCAGCACGCAGCAGGTTGTATTCGTCTTCTGCGGTGCGGGCTGCAAAGATACGGGGAACGGATTTCGCCAATTGACAGCATGGCGGCTTGCGAGGAGAATGATTATGATGGCTTTTCACCAATTACAAAAAAATTTTTCTGATAGTGTAACAAACATCCGATTGATTGCTCTTTGCCTGCGTTGGAAGCGCGAGAGTTGCTATTACCAAATATCCCGCATCTCAAACCGCGCTATTATTTTTTAAGATAATGCCCCTGCTTCGCGCAATTACCACCTCCTGCACCACGGGAGTATGTGACGAAAGATACGGGGCGCAGTACTCACCATAACTTATTGTTGTAGAGGTATCATGAAACTTGTTCGTACCATGTGCGCCATTGCTGCGCTCACTATTGCCGCTGTATCGGCAAACGCCCAAACTGCGAAAGTCCGCATTGTGCACAATGCCGCCGACCCCGGTGCGCGCCTTGTGGATGTTTATGCCGCAGGTCAGAAAATTGCTGACAACTTCCCCTTCCGCCATGCCACACGCTGGCTTACCGTTCCGGCGAACCTGACAATCCCCATCAGTATCAACCAGCCCACAAGTACTGATGTTAGTGATAAGGTTATTAAAACATTCTCGACTCCATCACTGCAAAATGGCAAGTCCTATATCGTGGTTGCCAATGGTGTTGGTATCGTCGCCGATTTTGATGCAACAGTCAATACCGACATTGCACTTGATTTATTCCCGATTGCCGATGTTGATTCACTCTCGCGTACCAAAGGTCTGCACGATATCTATGCATACCACGGTATCACCGATGCACCGGCAGTGAATCTCTACGCCGAAGGCGTACCGCAAGCGTTGATTCGCGGCTTAAAGTACGGCGAGAGCAAGAAAATCAGCGTTCCGCCCGGAGCAACTTATACTCTGAAACTTACCGCAGCGGCAGACACCGTCAATGCCGTCCGCACATATAAACTGCCTGTTGAAGCAGACGATACTACTTCGGTGTTTGTATTCGCATCGGGATTTTTAAATCCGGGCAAGAATAAGAGTGGCGCAAGTGGTGAATTATTCTTTACACCGCTCTATGATGATAAAGACAATACCGCAACATTCGTCCGTGCCGAGCGCTTGCCAAGCACAATGTACAATGGCAAAGATGGTTATGTTCAAATCATTCATAACTGCCCAGAACCTGCTGCCGACAAAGTAGATTTGTATGTGAACGGGACACGAATCGGACAAAGTTTTGCATATCGCAAAGCGACAGGGTTTCTACCATTACCTGCAGGCGTACTATACAGTGTATCGGTGAACTTGCCCGGCAGTGCCAATGAGTTCGACAAAGAAGTTGCAAAGTTTGAGTTGGAACTTGAGCCGGAAAAGAGCTACTATGGTATCGCTTCGGGTACGCTCGACAAAGAGGGATTTACTCCTGTTGCAGGTCGTAACATTGACTTTACCATAATTGGCGCACCGGCACAGAAAGCATCCACCAATGCTGATAAAATCCAAGCGGCAGTATTTCACGGCTCGCCCGACGCACCGGCTGTTGATGTGTTTGTGAATGGTGCAAAGGTTGATGCAATCAGCAATTTGGACTATGCAGGTCGCACACCGTATGCCGACTTGAATCCGGGCACCTACGTTCTTGGCGTTGCACCAAAGGGTGGCACACCAATCGCAAACTTCGGACTCACACTGCCGGAAGGAGCGAAAGGCGCAGCAGGACTTGTTGTTGCATCGGGATTCCTTGCCCCGACCGGCGCGAAGGCAAACCGTACATTCGGTCTTTTGCTTGTATTGCCCACAGGCGATGTAGCTGAATTGGGTGCTGCACCTACTTCGGTGGAAGAAACAATTATTGAAGCAGGTTCAAACGCAATCATGCCCAACCCTGCCGCCGATGTTGCACAACTCCGCTACACGCTCAACGCTCAAAGCGCGGTACGCATCAGTATTGTTGATGCACTTGGCAATGAAGTACTGCAAACAAACGAAGGTATCTTGAATGCAGGTGTTCATACTACACCGCTTGCACTTGGTACTCTTACAACCGGCACATACACGGCACGCATTCTTAGCAATGGCGCGGCAGTTCCGGTTCGCTTTGCAGTAGTCCGCTAATCGCCCGAACAAGGCGCGCACTGTGGTGACTTCTCTACGCGCCATACCTATTACCAAACCATCTCACCTTTCGTCACCACTGCCCCGCGATTCCGCTTTTGGAACGCGGGGTATTTTATTTTCGTTGTGCAGTATCGCATAACGGCGTAAAACTATCGTGATACATTCAACCGGACGCAGTGTTATAGCACACATACCGTGGAGCAAAGCAGATACTCAAGAAAACATTGAACCTACTTGCACCAAGCGTTGTATTTTTCGCGGAGCGGCAGGCAAGTGTACTATGCAGTTACTGTCGAATCCCGCACGACCACAATGAACATCATCATACTACAACACACTATGAAATCTATTCCTTCATTACAACGGTGTACAGGTCTCACCTTTGCCTCGGCAGTTTTTTGCGGTGTGCTTCTTCTTATGCTTGCCGGATGCTCGCCAACAGAGCGTGTGATTGACAATACGAACCCGACCTATACGCTGTATGCCGCCGCAGACGGTGGCGATATCAATACCACATTGCAGCCCGCGAATGCCAGCGTAGCACAGGCACTTTTTCGTCAGGCGAACGGCGAATCGCTTGCGGGAACAGTAACCCTGATAAAGCGCTTCCGCAACGACACACTCTACTTGATGATTCCTTCGGCAAAGCGTATTGAAGTGGTGAATGAAAAAACCTTCAAGCGGATAGCAACAATTTCAACCGCACCGCGCACACCCGTTGATATGTGCTTTAGCAATAGCTCGACCGCTTTTGTTGCCAACAACGATTCCACTGTTTCGGTGATTGATATTACGGTATTCCGTGCGGTGCGTGATATTACCGTTGGTAAAAACCCTGTTGCAATTGCATCTGTTGAAAACCGCGTCTGCGTTTGCAACCGCGACGACAACACTATCAGCATTATTCAAACAAACGGCGTGAGCAGTTACACCGTCCTGCAAACAATACCCGCAGGAACTGCACCGAGTTTTGTTGCACCCGACTTCGACAAACAGGAGTTTGTGATTGTCTCGCGCGGTGCGGGAAAAGTGTCCGGCTCGGAACTCCGCACTCCTGCGGAACTGATGTACTATAATATAAAAACGAACACCCTCTCGCAGCCCGTAACACTGAACCAATTAGGTGCGAATCCCGAAGATGTTGATCCGTCGGGTTTGATAACTGCACAAGGTGAGATTGGCTTCATCATGCTCGATGGCGAAATCACCGTCCTCGACACACGCGGTAATAGTTTTCTTTCCGCTATCGGCACAGACGGTCGCTATTCGCTTGCATCGTATAATGATTTCCGCCGCGATATTGTGTTTGCTACCAAACCGGGCGCAGGCAGCGGCGAGCCGACATCGGTCAGCAGCCGCTGGGCGTTGAACGGGGGGATCTTCGCCGACAGCTCGCTGGTGGTGAGCGAGAGGTTGCCGGAAATGCGGGTGTAGGGGCGCACGCGTACGACTTCGCGAAGGCCGACGCG
>JAEUSO010000185.1 GCA_016788605.1 Candidatus Kapaibacterium sp.
CTGTTTGCGCAAACGGTGAAATTTTGCAAAAGGCTGCAGGCGCGTGGACTTGCGCAGTTCCAAGCGTTGGCGGAACGGCAAACATTTCAACGACCGGCACAATCAACAGCGGCGCGATTACTTCAACGGGTGCAATCACGGGAACTTCCTTAACTGCAAGCGGCGGCGGAACGATTTCAACCACCGGCGCGACCAACACTGGAACTTTGACAGCGACCGGCGCGATCAGCGGTGCTTCACTGACCACAACGGGCGCCATCAGTGCAGGAACGACGATTACTGCCGGAACTGGAATGACGGTGACTAGCGGTGGTCTGACCGTTTCTGCGGGCGGTGCCAACATCACGGGTAACAGCACGATCACTGGCAACACCACCATCACTGGAACCTTGGGAACTGGCGCAGTCACTTCAACCGGCGCCGTCACGGGAACTTCTTTGACTGCAAGCGGTGGTGGAACCATCAGCACGACCGGTGCGATGAACAGCGGCACCGTGACGACGACGGGTGCAATTAGTTCGGGTTCAACCTTAAGTGCTGCAACCACGATCACCGCAGGAACCGGTCTGACGGTAGCGTCGGGAAACACGACTTTGGGGGGTGCCGCGGCAATTTTGGATTTCACCGGCAACGGCGGAATGATTCGCCTGAAAGACAACGACACGAATACGGTTTCGATCACGGCGCCTGCCGATATTACTCCGGCTAACTATACGTTAACATTGCCGATTGGTCCGCCAGCGGCCAACGGCTACGCCTTGGTGTCTACCACTGGGGGTGCTTTGTCTTGGGCCGCGATGTCGGGTGGGTCGATGGGTGGAACGGGAACTGCCAACCGGATCGCGATGTTTACCGGCGCATCTGCGATCGGTGATTCTCCGATCTATCAAGCTTCTGGACGCATCGGAATTGGCGCCGCTCCGGCTACCGATGCCTTGGAAGTCACTGGCGCGATCAACGCAACGACTTACTTCAAACAAGCGGGATTGATCGTCGTGAATACGACGACAGGCACACAGAACAGTTTCTTCGGCGTTGCCGCCGGCAATACGGGTTTAAGCGGTACATCGAACACCGCCATTGGCCGAAGTGCGATGACAAACGTCACCTCGGGAAGTTTCAATACCGCGGTAGGTGCAGATTCGCTTCGCACAAATTCTACCGGCGCTAATAATACGGCAGTGGGTGTTTCTGCGATGGAAAGCAACTCGGGTGGTGGCAACAACATCGCAATGGGCAAAAACGCTTTGTACGCAAATACGACCGGTAGCTATAATGCGGCTGCCGGTGCGTCGGCGTTAGCCAGCAACACCACAGGTAATGATAACGTGGCCTTTGGTGCGCAAGCGTTGATGGCTAACACCACTGCAAGCGAAAACGTGGCATTTGGATTGAATGCACTCACTTCAAACAGTACTGGCAGCGAAAACACCGCATTGGGTAACTATGCTCTCCAAAGCAATACCACGGGAAACTTGAACCTTGCCGTCGGCCAACACGCTTTGAAACTGAACGTTGTTGGCCAAAGGAATACAGCTGTAGGTTACATGGCAGGGCACAACGTACTGGGTAGTGCGAACGTGTTTCTGGGATACACGGCGGGTTTGAACCAAACCGGCATTAGTGACACCTTGATTATTGACAACCAGAACCGTGGTACTGCGCCAAACGAACAAGCGAACGCTTTGATTTACGGAACTTTCGCAGCGCTGGCGATAAATCAAAAACTCCAGGTCAATGGCGCGTTTCGTCCGATCGTTACGACTGGTGCTACGCCAGCATCGGTCAGCGCAATCGGTGACGAAGGGTATCTTTGGTACGACACGACGGCAAATAAGTTTCGGTACTGGGACGGTGCTGCCGCACAAGATCTAAACGGTTCAGGCGGAATCACCAACGGCGCCGGCGCAAACGTGATTCCAAAATCCGACGGCACCAACCTGGTCGCGTCGATCATGAGCGAATCCGGAACGAACATCAGCGTCACGGGTTCAGTCGACGTTTCTAACTATTACCGCCAAGGTGGGACGACGATCTTGAACACCGCTACCGGCGTCACAAACCTTTTCGTCGGAAGATCTGCCGGAACTTTGACGTCAGCAAACATCGGCACAAACAACGTTGCAGCAGGTACAAACGCATTGGATAGCACCACCGGCGCCGGTGCTGCAGACAACACCGCTATCGGTTACAACGCCGGTACCGCGGTCACTACTGGCGCTCAAAACGTTTTTGTTGGAAGTCAGGCTGGTGCGCTCATGACGACCAACGGTTCAAACGTTTTCGTCGGTACCCAAGCCGGACGTGACATGACCGGCGGTGGCAACGTCACCGTTGGTTTTCAGGCAGGTATTTCAGCAGGCGCGACTGCGAACTCGACTTATGTCGGAAAAATGTCAGGTACGATTTCAACTGGGGTCGCAAACACTTTCGTCGGATCAGAATCCGGTACTAACAACACGACTTCGCAGAACAACGCGTATTTCGGCGCATTTTCGGGCCGTAACGCAGTAGGTGGCGACAACGCGTATTTCGGTTACAACGCAGGAAACAGCGCCACCGGCGCTACCGGTGCCAGCAACACCTTTGTGGGTTCTGGTTCAGGTGCGGCCACTGACACTGCTTCATCTAACGTAGGCGTCGGACGTGGAAGCTTAACCCTGGCTACGACGGGTGGATTGAACACGGCCATCGGTACTTTCGCAGGTAACTCGATTGTGGGCGGAAACAACAACACCATGGTCGGCTACAGTTCAGGCAGCACGATCACTTCCGGCACAAACAACGTCATGTTGGGTTACCAGGCAGGCCCAACGACCAACCAATCCCAGAAGTTGTACATCGACGTCACACAGACCGACACTCCGCTGGTTTACGGCGAATTTAACAACAACCTTTTGCGTTTCCGCGGTGACACCGAAGTTCGTGGTGTTGCTGGCGTTGGACGGGAACTTCGAATTTACGACAGTGATAACACCAATCGCATTTCGCTTCGCGCACCCGCCACTGCTTCTTTGACGGCGGACTACACTTTGACCCTTCCGGTCGACGACGGAACCAGCGGACAAGTTTTGACGACCAACGGATCAGGTGCACTTTCTTGGACGACCGTTTCTGGCGGAGGAATCACGAGCGCCGCAACGACCAACTACGTTCCAGTGATGACTTCGGCTAGCGCCGTTGGGAACAGCGCGATCTACCAAAATGGCTCTAGCATCGGCATCGGAAACACCACCGCGAACGATGCGTTGGACGTAACTGGAAGCGTAGACACGACCGCCTACTACAAACAAAACGGTGCGATCGTCGTCAACATGACTGGCACCGACAATAGTTTCTTTGGCGGCGCAGGGAATACGACTACCACCGGAAGTTCAAACGCAATCGTAGGTAAAAATGCTTTGGTCTTGAATACGTCGGGTAGCAATAACTCGGCGCTGGGCGAAGGTGTCCTTGCGGCAAACACTAACGGTGGCGGTAACACCGCAATGGGATGGCGAGCCATGTACGCAAATACCTCGGGCGTCACCAACACTGCCGTTGGCCAGACCGCGATGTTTTCAAATACTTCCGGATTGGAGAACGCTGCTTTCGGTGGTGGTGCGATGAGCAGCAACACAATTGGTAGTTACAACACCGCAATCGGCCAAGCCTCGCTACTTTTAGCGTCGTCCGGTAACTTCAACACTGCGGTTGGAAATAGCGCACTTCGTTCCGTCGCAACATCAGACAGCAACACCGCTGTTGGATACCAAGCTGGCTACAGCGCCACCGGCGCAGGAAACGTGATGCTGGGCTTCCAGGCCGGTTACAACGAAACCGGCGCCAATCGACTTTACATCGCAAACAGCAATACGACGACTCCGCTGATCGGTGGTAACTTCTCGACATTTCTGGCTCAGATTCACGGTGATACGGAAATTCGTGGAGTCTCCGGCGTGGGACGCGAGCTTCGGATTTACGACAGCGACAACACCAATCGCATTTCGCTTCGCGCACCTGCGACCGCTTCATTGACGGCGGACTATACCTTGACCCTGCCAGTTGATGACGGCACCAGCGGACAAGTTTTGACGACCAACGGATCAGGAACACTTTCGTGGAGCAGCGCGGGTGGAGTCTTTTCGGAAGCTGCGGCTGCTAGGAATATTTTTGGCGGAACCAGCGCTGGATCAGCGATTTCGTCAGGAACTGATAACTTCATAGCCGGCTATCAGGCCGGGGCCGCACTGAGCACTGGCGCTACGAACGTTATCGTCGGAACTCAAGCCGCAAACGTCGCTACCGCTACCGTGAACAGTGTCTTTGTTGGATACCGCGCCGGATATTCAAGCACCGGCGGAAACGGAAACACTGCTATCGGTGCAACTTCGATGCGCGACAACACCAGCGGCGGATACAACACTGCCGTGGGCTATAGTTCAATGCTGTCCAACACCACCGGTTCATGGAACACAGCTTTCGGTAAGGACGCCATGGCGTTGAACACTTCAGGAAATCAAAATACCGCGCTTGGTTATGGATCCATGATTTCAAACACTACAGGCGGACAGAACACGGCCGTGGGTTACGATTCGTTAGCGTCGAATAACGGAACTTCGAATACTGCCGTCGGAATGCAGGCCCTTCTAGCCAACACGTCGGGTAACTACAACACCGCTATGGGCAAAGAATCGCTCAGAACCAACACCACGGGTACCGACAATAGCGCTTTCGGGATGTTCTCACTTTACGGAAACTCGACCGGTTCTAGAAACGTAGCTTCTGGAACACGTGCCCTTTTTGCGAACACTACCGCAGACAATAACACAGCAGTCGGATACTTCGCCCTAGCCGCGAATACCACGGGAACACAGAACACGGCACTGGGTGCCGATGCAGGCGCCACCTTGACGACCGGTAACATCAACACATTTGTCGGCAGATACGCCGGACGCTATGCGACCATTGCGCACGCAAACACCCTGATCGGTGGACAAGCAGGGGAACAAACGACGACCGGTGGTGAAAACACTTACGTCGGCGCCGCGGCTGGGTCCCAGAACACAACCGGCTATAACAACACTGCAATCGGGCGGTCATCCGGAAATGGAATCACAACTGGGTATGGGAACGTAACTTTGGGTCATTCGGCTGGGCAGGCGATCGCCGGCGGTATCGAGAACGTCTTTATTGGAATGATGTCAGGAATGGCGGCCGCCAATACTTCGTCAAATACCTTTGTGGGAGCACGCACAGGGATGGCCACGACTTCCGGCGATAGCAATACGGGAATAGGATCCTTGTCTTTGATGGCAAACACGACCGGTGCTTGGAACACGGCTATCGGTTCGCTATCGATGATGTCCAACACAACGGGCACCACCAACGCGGCACTGGGCAATCAATCCTTGATGAACAACACCATTGGATATGGAAACACAGCTCTGGGGTATCGATCCCTTAGCAGCAATACGACGGGCTCGCGAAACACTGCCGTCGGCGAGGCATCTCATCAAATGGCGGATACCGGATCGAGCAACGTCGCTGTTGGACACGCAGCTCTTTACAGCAATACGGCTGGAGGCGAAAACGTCGCAGTAGGATTTTCGGCCGGACAAAATTCGACCGGAAACGGAAACGTTTCGATTGGATCATTTGCTGGTCATGCGGCGACTGGATCGTCAAACGTCTTCTTGGGAACCTACTCGGGGCAGACCAACGTCGGATCAGGAAACGTCTTTATCGGTAACAATTCTGGAGCGAACGAAACAGGCTCGAACAAACTTTATATCGACAACACCAACACAGCGACCCCGCTGATCGGCGGTGACTTCAGCGCCAACACGGTCAGGATCACAGGCGATCTGACAGTCACCGGAACGATTTCAAACGATGGTTGGGATGATGTTCAGTCGTCGACATCTTCGGGTGCGATCTACTCGGGGCTAGTTGCGCTTCCAAACCCAAGCGCGGGCGATCTGTACGAATACCGCGTGATGTGTGACATGGGCACCAGTGAAATTCGCACGGCCAGGGGAAGTTGCTTTGCTGCAACAGCGGCAGTGATCCGTTGTGTTGAAGAAGTCGAAGTCAACGTGGTGGGAACTGGATTTACGGGCATCAGTACTGCTGTTCCGACAGGAACGTCGATCAGTGTTGCCTGCACCAACATCATGGGGGGCCCTCCGGTGAACACCCGCCTAGCTGTAAATAAGGTTATTGACGCTCCATAGAATTACCTAATTATTTCAAATAGTTTGCACAGCGTCAAAATCAACAATAATCCTAATACTTAACAATTTTAGTCAAGTATTAGGCTATTCTTTAGATAGGGATGATTTCTAGGGGGCGGCCAGCAATCGCCTGGCTACAGATTTTCATGTTCGTCATTGGACCGCTTGCGGTTCCAAGGCCTGCGTCCGCCGCTGTATCCCCGAATTTCGTTTACCAAGGCGTGTTCCTAGATGCTGCTGGAACGGCTCCGCTGACCGGCACAGTCGACTTGTTGATCGGCGTCTATGATCCTTCTGGCGCCTGCATGCTTTACGAAGAAGAACACGTCGGTATCAATTTGACGGCTTCGAACGGTTCTTTTTCTGTTCGAATTGGTTCGGGTACTGAAACCGCGAACTCGACGACGCGCGGTTACACGATGACCCAAGTCTTTTCGAATTCGCAAAACACCGCTGCAGCATCGGTTCAGTGCGCACCGGGTTATACGCCGGCATTGACTGACGGAAGAACGCTTCATGTTGAAATCAAAAACCCAACTGTCACCGGAACGTACGTCGCGCTGACGCCCAATCAATCCATTGAATCAGTCCCGACCGCAGTCATTGCGCAAAGTCTGCAAGGGTTTGTGCCTGCAGATTTCATGCAGTCGTCTGCGACGAACAACGTCACCAACACGAACCTAGCTACAAACAGCGTGGACAGTTCCAAGA
>JAEUSO010000186.1 GCA_016788605.1 Candidatus Kapaibacterium sp.
CCCTGTCCATCGGAGAGGGACGGGGAGAGGACAGGATGAGGGCAATCCCACGCGGTGACCTCGACATCAAAGGCAAGGGAAGAATGAAGACATATTTTTTGGAGAGGGCATAAAGACACACGAAGAGTTTGAAATGAACGATGCAGAGACAGGACATGTGGTTGTAGAGCAGACAGGGCATTCTCTGTCTCTACGACTACGATGCGCTTTAACGGAGAAGGCGCAGTATGCGTTCTACTTGCGGGTCGCGCCGTGCTATGATGTCCGCTACCGTTGTGGCAACGGTAATGTCGGGAGTGATGCCGGTATCGGGTCGAGGCGAGCGCGGGCATTGATAGATAAGCGGCACATCCATCTCGAAGAGCGAGTTGGGCAAGTAGAGGAAAAAGAGTTCGCCGCCGTTGATGCCTTGTTGTGTACCGCCCGTTGTTTCGCCGACAAGAGTGCCAAGTTTATTGCGCTTCACTGCGTCCGCCATGATAAACGTTGCCGAGCTGTTGGTGGCATCGGTGATGAGGAAGAAAGTACCCGTGAAGCGTTTGTCTTGTATGGCGATGGACGTACATGTCGGCGTTGTGTCGCGGGGTTCGATAAAGCCGTCGGTTGTTTGTGCGTAGTCGGCTTCCGTTTTCGGTTTCTTGAAACTGTCGTCCCATGTGTCGAGATAGGGAAGCAAACTGTCGGGTATGGAGCGGTAGCGGTAGAGCAACCGGACGGGGTTCGCACAACCAATATCCTTCGACGTAAGATACCCAAGCACTGCATCGCGTGCATCGTCGGCACCGCCTTCGTTGTTGCGGATGTCCACAATCAGGTTGCGGTAACCCTTTGCCCGAATGGTGCCGAATACGGAGTCGAGGTAGCGGCGGAAATCAAACTTCCAATTATAGGTGGTGAAGTCGCCCAAGCGGAAAAGCGCGGTGGTTGGCGTGAGTTCTTTCATGTACCATGTTTCTTCGTTGCGTTGCAGCGCGCCGTAGCGTTCCACATAGCGGTTATAGCGTTGTTCCTTACTCAGTCCCTTACAGCGGATTGTGTGTATTGTTCCATCGGGGTGCTTGAGCGTGATGTTGTAGTCGGGTGCGTTGATATCCTTCTTGAAAAACAGCGGGTAGTAAATATCAAAAAGTGAATAGCGTTCGGGCACAATGTTGTTGGGATTGAGTGTGATGTTGTCGAGTTGCTTGTTCAGTCCGTTGCGCCCGTCGCATTTACTGACGGTAAGCAAACTGTCAATCACGGTGCGGACGGGGATGCCGTCCAAGGTGAGTATAACCGATCCTTCGGTGATTCGCGGGTCGTCGGAGAGTGGGTGGGAGACAACCATCGTTCTGCCAACCATGCGGAAGAGCAACGGCAGATACACACGCGAGTACAGGTTGCCCTTCGTTGCCATGCGGGTATTGTAATAACTGACGAAGCTATGACCGCAGCGAAGGGCGCAATTCAGTTGTTGCATCAGCACATAGAAATACCGTTGTTCCATCGGACGCAATGCAGCGCGTTCGATGCGTGCAAAGTGGCGGTCAATATCGCGTTTGGTATTATAGCGGTAGAGTCCGGGATGGACGCGCTCCCACACGGCGCGGACAATGTCAATATCGTGTTTCATTTGTGCAGTGGTCAGGATACGAATCCGCGTGACTGACCTAATGATTGATTGGACTTTCCATTCGCTATTCGTCCCAAACCGGATTTCCTTACGAATCTCAAAACTGTCGGGCTGGATTCTGTACGTTGTTCGCAAGATAATTGTATCCGTGCCGCTTGTCTGTATCAACTCTGTTTGGATGTCTGTGGTTGCGCCATTACCGCGAACTGCCGTCACCGGTGCTCCGCTAAGTGTGCGACCATTCTTAGCAAGCAGGAGTGTGTCGCGCCGCTGCCGTATGCGGTCGGGTGTTTCGGAATACCGCCAGATGTATCGGGGCGAGCGACCCGGCTGGTCAATATCAAGATTGAGTTGTGTTGTTGAAGTAGAGACACTGTTCCATTCTGTTGCCACCCAACTGCCTGTCATCGGATGCAGGTCGGCGGGACGAAGCGTATCGGACTGCCACTGCTGCGCCTGCAGAGAGAGAGGAAGAAGCCCAAAGGCGAAAGCAATGATGAGAGCATAGAGAGAGCGGTTCATACATGCCGGAGTTTGGTAATAGCATTCAGTTCTTGTAGCGTGTCCAACGGTGTGATGCGGTTTCGGTTGCACCTTACCGAATATAATGGCAGGAACATACAACGGACTGAACTTCTGTTTTGCCATTGCTGGGAAATAGCGTTGTTTTGCAAACAAAAGGTTCAGCCGAAACTATAGACAGGGGACAACACGGCGCAACCATATCTCTGATACCGCACTCACCATATCCGTTGCCACAGGCGGAGCGAACAATCCGAAACAGATACTCATAACGCCGCCGTCATGACGGCGGAATATCACATCACATACACGGAGTTCGTATGAACACACGCACGTTAGTTGCCGCATTGGCAGGAGCAGTCACTTCATTTTTGCTGGGCTGGGCGGTTTATGGAATGCTTCTGATGCCCATGATGATGCCGCATTGGAACACCATAGCGGGCTTGATGCGCCCCGAAGCGGAGTATCAAATGCACTGGATGTTTATCTCCACCCTGTGTTGGACATGGATGGTGGCAATGGTATTTGATAAATGGGCGGGCATCAAGGACATCAAGGGCGGGGTCATTGGTGGGATTCTGCTTATGCTCCCCATCAGCATTTCAACGAATCTGAGTTTGCACTCAATGATGTTCATGTATAACAATATCGGGATGATTGTGCTTATGGACGCTGTCGGCATGTCGGTGCTTGCAGGCGGCGCGGGCGCAGTCATTGCGTTTGTCCTCTCGAAGATGAGCAAATAATATCGGCGCGTTTTGTAGTCAAAACCCCGTTCCTTTGCAATTCAGGTGCGGGGTTTTTATATGTGGCGGGGTTGATGTTTGTACGGGTAATAGGATTTTTTCATCACACACAACATCTGTAATCCCCATATCTCTTAAAACAGAGATTCAGTTCGATACCATTAGCACTTCTCACCGCTGATGATTACCACTGTCCATACAACATGGTATCCGCACTATCATTACTCTGCGCGTACTTTTGCAGCCCGATTTCAAGACATCACAAGGAAGACAAGAATGCAAATCAACAAGTACGAGCGCGGACTGCACGATAAGGTGGCTGTTGTCACCGGAGCGGCATTGGGCAACGGTCGCGCATTTTGCGAACGCCTTGCCGAAGAAGGCGCGCATATCGCCATCGCCGATATAGCAGACGCAAGCGAAACTGTGGCTGCCGTTAAGGCAATCGGCGGACGGGTGAGTTTTCACCAAGGCGACCTGACCGACCCCGACGAAGTTCAGCGTATCACCGATGACATTGTGAAAGAGTACGGACGCATTGACATTCTTGTGCACAACGTGGGCGTGTACGAAGAAGAGCCGTTTGAACTGCTGACATTCGCACAGTGGAAGCGCATGATTACCATCAGTTTGGATTCCCTGTTTCTCACTGTCCATGCCGCCGTGCCGGTAATGAAACAGAACAGTTTCGGACGCATCATCATGCTGTCCTCCGATACCGTGTGGCTTGGCACGCCATACCTGACGCACTATGCAACAGCTAAAATGGGGATGATCGGTTTTACCCGTTCGCTTGCCGCCGAAGTAGGCAAGTACGGGATAACCGTGAATACGATTACCGTGGGGCTTACCGCCACGCAAAAGCCCGACAACTCGCCGCTTTCGGGGTCAATCCTTCAGCACATTCTGCCCGCACAAAGCGTGCAACGCTCCGACGAGCCGCACGACATAGCGAATGTTGTTGCATTCCTTGCATTGCCCGCGTCAGGGATTATCACTGGACAAAGTATTAACGTGGACGGCGGCGTGGCACGTCACTAAGCGAAGCGTTATTCACACACGGTGATGTTCCTGTTCGGACTACTTGCGGCTGACAGCACGAAGCGAGATTGTCGTAACTGCTTTCACAGTTTTGTTTTGTGCTCGGGTGTCACGTAACGTCGTAATACTTTTTACAGATCCGTTGCCCGGAGAATACCAACTGTCCGTACTAACGTGTGTGAATGATTGGATATTCCTGTTCTGTAACTTAACCCCACGGAATGTCCCTGCTTGTGTGGAGACACTCTCGTTTATACCAAGGACAACCGCAGTATCAACACTGGTATAAGCGGGATACGAGTAATATGTGTCGTTGATACGTATCGGATTTGACAAAATACGTTGGTATGCAATATCTGTTACTGAAGCGAACATGGAATCATTTGCAGTAAAATGTGCAGTGGAACTTGATAATATTTTTCCATCCTTTCTTAGAGTACTAAGAATTTTGGTGGTTCTAAATCCACCAACAAGGGTATCGGTATTGAGAATTGAAATGACGAATTCTGCCGATACAGTAGTAGAGTCGCGTCCGGTTGAATCCGTCCGTACTGTTGTGTAATCATAGGAGTACGTTGTACCAACGCCACCGCTCCACGTATAATCCTTAGGGTTCGTTGAAAGTTGCTCTGTGGACGTCGTGCCTGTGTCGCCGCAACCCGCCATCAGAATTGAAAAAGCAACAAGCAAAGCTGAGATAAAAAATGAGTTCATAGTGATGTGATATATAGGTGTAGATTTAACTTCTCCATTGCAGGATACTTGATTTGATACATTGTTGTTTACTACTTCT
The DNA here is from genome assembly GCA_016788605.1 of Candidatus Kapaibacterium sp. Classification (GTDB taxonomy): domain Bacteria; phylum Bacteroidota; class Ignavibacteria; order Kapaibacteriales; family NICIL-2; genus JAEUSO01. The sequence continues at coordinate 4,715 of JAEUSO010000186.1, forward strand.
TCTTCAACACAATCCGCAGTTCACGCTCGGTGCGGGCGTAGGCGTTTATCATGCCGTATTCATCGTTGTAACCCGCCGCGCCGCACTTCACGTAGAGGTAATCGCCCTGAAGAATGAATGTGCCAAGTTTAGTACCATTATCAGCAATCCTATCCATCTGTAATCCAAACGGTATTGATGAATATGCAATGCCAACATAACCGCGTGCATTTGTTCCGTACATCAACCCTGTGCCATCCCAAACCAATATCCTTCGTTTGTGTAGGGTTGTATCATTGCCGAACCTCACGCGCACCATATACACATTGCTGATACCTTTTTTCTGCGGATGTGTTTTGGCGATAATGCTGTCCATCATTGACATTGCAATATCGAATGAGTACATACCGGGTTGCAGTATATCGTTAGCAATCATTGCAAGTTGTTTTGTTCCGGCAAGGTTGGTCAGCTCCACCGTCACGGTTTGCCTCATAGAATTTTCAAACTGTATTCTTGCAAAGTCCGCTACCGGGTAAGCGATACAAAAGAGCGATGTACTTGTATCCTTTGTTATGCCGGATGAATTCACACCCGCCGAGGCACGGCACTCGGACGTTGAGGTTGGTGCCCAACAGGTGTAGTAGATGTCGGCATTGGGAATCGGGTTGCCCGCTTCATCAACAACCGTGATATACAGAGAATCAGCGGAGAACGAAGCCGGACCGGCATTGGGCTTTACGTCTAATACTTTTTCTCCGCACGATGCAAAGGGCAGAGCGCCTGCCAAACACAAGGCAGCAAGAAGAAATGCGCGGAATACAACAGTGGTTTTCATAGGTAATACCTCTGTTCATTATTTAGGAACTGACTGCAGTTCCATTCGTTTAATACTCACTGTTCTCTTTCCGCTGGGATAGGATGTGGTAGTTGAATCAAGTTGCATCGCAATAGGAAATCCCGCTTTGGTATAATAGGTCGTCTTGGAGCGCATAACCAATGGTGATGATGATTGCTGATACGATTCTTGCACACCGATTACCTTCACAGTTCCGAACAAAAACGTCATTGGCTCATTCACGGCAATCACTGTTACTCCGCCTGATGTATCGCCCTTGCGGGCAGGCATACGGAGTACGGTTGTCAGAAAGCGATTCGTATCATTAGCAAGCCACATACTTGTATCATTAGCAACTACCCTGCGGCGGCTGATTTCAGATGATGAATACGTGATATATGAATTGCCGTTAGCATCCTTTTGGAGTGCGGTGATTATTGTCGTTGGCACGATTTCCCCGCCCACAGTTTTCTCAACTCCGTTCGTATCAATGTCAGTGCGTGTTGAAACATAGTTGAACACTGTTCCTACAGGTACGTCCGCCAAGAGTCCGCGTGCTGTAGTCGGCAGGTCCTCGTAGGTTGGTGCGGGTGTTGTTGGATTATCCTTGCAACCTGCAAAGACGATTGCAATCAATAGTACTGTAAGTCCGTGCTTTATCATAACATGATTTTTAATGATTGGAAAAACTGACGAATGTCCGTCGCAATTTCCCTCAGAACCGGAAGCCGATTCCCATCCCAATACCGATTCGCTCGGCTGTTTGGTAGCTGCCTTTATTGCGGAAAACCAATGCGTTCAGTGTTGTGCCAAGATGCAGGTCGAACAGCGGGTTGAGCGGATACGACAGACCCACACCCACACGCAGTACGCCGCCGGAACTGCTGCCCGCTCCCGTGAATGACGTTTGCAGCGAACAGTCGCGGAAGAATGTTGGTAAATATGTTGCTTTGTTCAACGGTAAAGAGTAGCGGAGTGCCATGCCGGCGAATGTTACAGCATTGATTTGCGTATAGACCATGCTGTCGCCTTGCGCCTGAATATCGAAATGCGGTATCTGTTCCCTTCCGGCGGTGAACCCCATCATCAATCCTCCGGATACCTTCCAGAGCAGTTCACCGCTGATGTCGGCTAAACCCGCCTCGGCAATCGGTCGGGTGGGTAAGTGAGCCACGCCAATACTGCTCCCTACGAACAAGTAATCCGGAACACGTGAATAGGTCGTGGATCCCGGACTAAGTAATATCGGAGCATCGTAGGGGCAGTATTGTTGCCTGCGCGGTGCTGGTGTGATTGTGGCTGCATTGCGGTACTCCATTCGGGTTACCGTGTTTGCAACCGGCGTTTGAATATCGTCTGTTGTACT
>JAEUSO010000187.1 GCA_016788605.1 Candidatus Kapaibacterium sp.
CGCTGGGCACGTTTTCTGGCGCATCCTATGCAGGGCCGGTCGATCTGTCGAGCGTACCGCTGACCACGGCAACGACGACCAAGGTGCTACCAAATCTGATGTACATTCAGGATAATTCCGGCAGCGTCCTTTGGACATCGCGTGAAAAGGGTTCACCGACAATGAGCATTGCTACATCACAGCTTCGTTTTGAATCCCTTCAAGGTAACTCACCATTGCGGGTTGCAATAACCTCAACTTCCGACGATAACCGCACAACATCCGCAGCCCGTGTGATTCCGGTACGGCGTACATACTCATCGTCGAGAAAGAATATGACAACTGTGCGGGATTCTGTTATTGAACGGTACTCAATGATTCTCTTCAATTTCGACCGTTCCTCTACTATCGAAACAAATGACCAGGTACTGTCGCTCATCCGTTCACGCATTCGCACAACATCAAGCGTAACAATTGAAGGCATGACCGACTACATCGGGCGCGCAAAGAATAACAAACGTCTCTCGGAATTCCGCGCGACAGCCGTTGCACAAGGAATCACGTCATTCATCAAGCCGGCACATGTTGCAAGCTGCGGCTTGGGAGAAGTGGATCTCTATGATAACACTACACCCGAAGGCAGATTTTACAATCGCCGTGTTGCTATTGAAATTGCCACACCACGCGACCTCAATCTTGATTCCGAGGAGAGTAAGTAATGGCACGGCAAACCATCTGTACGCTGCTGACACTCGGGTTATTCCTCCTCTGCGGCATGCTTACACACGCGCAATCATCGCTCACGATACTAAACGCATTAGCACCGTATAACCTGAATCCCACGCTCTTATCAAACGGACATTTTTCGATTACGACAAACTATTTCCCTGCCGGTACGAAAGGTATAATTTACCAAGAGGATGGTCAGAGCGGTCGTCCGGTCAATTATACGTCGCATTTTCATTTGCGGATAGATAACACGGTTTATCAACTTGAGTACGAAGCGGACACGGCAACACGGCTTGCCCCGCCGCCGAATGTCATTCGCATACAACGACTCTTTCGTGATACGGTCAATGGTACTCCACGTATCAATGCCCGTTCGTTTGCCATAGTTCAAGGCGACAGTATGCACATTCTCTTTTCAATGTTTCCCGTTAAGCGTCAGAGCGGAGCATTTATTCAAATGACCATTCAGGTTCAAAACTCGACATCGCAGGACAGGCGCGTTGGAGCACTGATGCTTATTGACACAAAGATTGGTGACAACGACCGCGCTCCTATCGCCACCTCATTCGGTTATAGCGGACAGGAAACAGGTTTTGCAGCAGGCACAGGCAACGGATTACCTGATTTTTGGCTTGCAATGGAAGGCACGCCTATCACCCCCGGTTTGGTTGCTCGCGGGAATTTGCGCGATGAGGGACTAATTACGCCCGATAGGTTAATCTTTGGCAATTGGACTGATTACACATCGCAGGGTATTAGAGGATTGGCATCGGTTATGTGGAATGAACGCAATGCGTCGGGTCTTGACTATACCGACAGTGCAATTCTTCTTCTTTGGAACGAAACACTTGTTCAACGCGGCTCGACGGTCGTGAAAGCGTCAACGGAAATCGGCATTGCCGACTCGCTGTCGGTCAGCTTTGGCGGAACAAGTATCGGCGGCGGCGGGACGTATGGCAGAGGCGGCATAGGCATTGCCGGTGCGGGAACATGTATCAGTGTATCAGCACAAGATGAGATTCCCTGCGGTTTTGCGGGCTGGTCTGCATATCTACCCGATACTCTTGAGGCAATGTATTTAGTTACCAATCTTGATTCTGTTGCCAACAAAAACAATGTTCGTGTTGTTGTGCCTTCCTTCCCTGCCGGATTACGTACGGGTACTGCTACGGGAAACGTTATTCCATCGTCGTTGATACCATCGCAAACAGGCGTTTCCGTTTTAAAAATCATCCCGTTACCGCGACTTCAACCGCAGAGCTACAACGTACCGGTTGCAGTCGTCATCAACGCTCAGGATACGATAGTACGGGATACGTTAGAGGTGTGTGTACCGGGGCTGCAAGGAACGCTTGAATCACGTGACAGGTCATATCCTCCGGTATGTCCGCAAACCGCAGATACTCTTTATGAAAGGCACTCGCTGCTTGAATACCATCGGCGCGGAATTATGGGCTGCAAATCCTTCCGACCTTCTTCCATTTCAGATTGTTAATGTTGATCCTGTTGCACGGGCATTGGATTCCGTCACTGTGCGAATCAGATACTCACCCGTGCTCAATAATACTACGCCTGTCATAGGTGTTATTCTCAGGGTTCGTGATTATGAAACGCTGCGTCCGGGCGACACAACATTTGCCATTGTATTCGACACTGTGTTCATCAGTGCGCCAAGCCGCGAAGCGGAGTTTCAGTTTGCACGTCAAACAGATACAGTGCGTTTTGGAAAATTGTGTGTTGGCGATACCGCTACCGCCGATTGGGACGTACTGAATATCGGTGGTTGCGACATAGAGATCATCCGTGATTCTATTGCAATGGTAACCGGTGCACCGGCATTTGCATTTCTACCCAAACGCTATCCTATCCGTATATCCCGTACTACCGACAGCACGATGCAATTTCGCTTTACACCAACCGTGCCCGGCATCTATACTGCGTATGCAATCATCATCTCGCCGCACTTTCCGTTTCGTGATACTTTGATATTAACGGGAATAGCAGAATTGCCAGCTGTAACTCTGCGATCCACGTCAATCACACTCGATACAGTGTGTATCAATACAAATGGAATCATTCAAATACCGATACGCAACCAGACAGCATGTCCTGTCCGGGTGGATAGTATTCAGGTACGAAGTTCAATTTCTGGTTGGTCGTTACAACAAACCGCCGGTTTCACTATTCCTCCCAACAATCAGATAAATGTTGCCTTGCAGGGAAGATTCTCACAACCCGGTTCATATTCATCGGATGTTATCATTCACTCTTCCGGAAGAAAGGACACGATTCGTGCAAGGGTCGTCGTGGTTGAGCGTTCAACGGTTGTTACCGATACGATTCGATTTAATGATGTGCTTCTGAATACTGTGAGTAACGATGAGCTAATTCTTATTGCACAAGGCACAGTACCAAGTATCGTCAATTCGATAACCCTCTCCGGTCTGTTTGCAACTGATTATACAATCACACTGCCCGCCGGATTGACTCTACCCCATACTCTACAACCAAATGACACGTTACGAATACGTATCACATTCATACCAAAGGATATTGAACAGCGTCCGGCTTCGCTTACTCTTGCGCTTAATTCGGCAACATCATGCCCGGATTTACGAACAACTACATTGCGCGGTCGAGGTGTACAGCCGCTGCTTGATGCGCGGTCAAGGACAATCGTAGTAGGCAGATTGTGCGCCGGTGATGTCTTGGATACTGTTATCAATCTTCGTAATCCGGGAAATGCCCTCTTAACTATTGATACCATACTCATAACAGGAGATAGAGGATTTACAATACAATCAACGGGCAGAATACAAATACCCGCCGACTCTTCATTCCCAATACAGTTACGTTACACATCTGCAGACATAGGAAACCGTACTGCTACACTCACTTTGCGTTCGAACGGTAAATGGATTTCATCTAATGACACAAGTATAAGCTTGAACGCTGTTGGTATTGTGTGTGGAACGCTTTCGCTTGATACTGTAGATGCAGAAATCGGTACGGTTGCTCGGATACCAATCCGTTACACGCCTCCGTACTCCTCTGCATTGAGCGCACTACAGATTGTTGAACTCATGAACAGCTCTGCAAATACCGCATTAGACCTACAAATATCCTACGGTGAATCATTACTCGATATTACTGGGTTATCCGGTGCGACATCGATGTTGTCACCCTATCTCAACGCTGCTTTACAGAAGTCACCGCCGGCAATCAACATTTCCACACAAAACCTATCATTGAATCCGTCGGATGTCGTTGCAGTAATTGATGCCGATGTGCTCCTTGGTCGAGAATTCAATTCGCCGCTTCAACTGCGTATAGAATCATTTGCTAACGGGTATTCGCGTCTCAATACTGTGAATGGATTGGTTCGGGCGCAATACTGCTCGTTCGATAAGAGATTGGTGGACGGTACAACAGTTCAACTCACGATGGCTGTTACACAAAATGGCTCACATCCCGCGCTTACCGTGTACACACACGATGACAGAACTGCCGCGATAACTCTTATCAATACACAGGGTGAACGTGTTGCAAACCTGCATTCGGGACTCTTAAAAGCTGGGATATCACATATTCATATTCCAGATGATATACCAAGCGGATTGTACGGAATATCACTTCAATCGGATTCATTCCTGCGAACTGCTGTGTGTTTGATTATCCGGTAGCAAGAAGTTTAGTCGCAGCCGTACCGTAGTTTTGCGGTTCTTGTGAATCACATGACGGATTTTCCGAGTGGTATTCGCACAACCCCGATAACGACATACATGCAACTTCAGCACGAAATACAACGCAGGCGAACACTCGCAATCATCTCGCACCCCGATGCCGGAAAAACTACATTGACCGAAAAGCTCTTGCTGTATTCGGGCGCGATTCGCAAAGCCGGTGCCGTTACCGGCGGCAAGCACAGTTCCACAACGTCGGATTGGATGGCGATTGAACAGCAGCGCGGCATTTCGGTTTCGTCGTCGGCTATGCGCGTGGAATACGACGGATATTTATTGAACATCCTCGATACGCCGGGTCACCAAGATTTTTCGGAAGACACCTACCGTACGCTTATGGCGGTGGACTGCGCTATCATGCTTATTGATGCGGGGAAAGGTGTGGAGGAACAGACAATCAAACTGTTCAAAGTGTGCCGCGACAGAGGTATTCCGATTATCACGTTCATCAACAAGATGGACCGCCCTGCGCTTAGTCCGTTTGAACTGATGGACAATGTGGAAAAAGTTCTTGGCATTACACCTGTTCCCCTCACCTTCCCGATTGGCGACGGACAGGAATTTCGCGGAGTGTACGAGCGGTCGTCGCAGCAGTTTTATTCCTTCGAGCGCACAGCAGGCAATGCATACATCGCTCCCGTGAAAGTGACGGATATCCGAAGCGATGCCATGCGCGATATGATTGGTTCGGATAAGCACGCCCAACTTTCCGAGGACTTAGATTTAGTGGAACACGTGCTACCACAGTTCGAGCAAGGCGCATTTCTCCGCGAGGAAATCACACCCGTATTCTTCGGCTCGGCGATTACTAACTTCGGGGTAGAGAACTTTCTGCAACACTTGATTGAGCTTGCGCCGCCACCGCAACCGATGCCGTCCTCGAATGGTGATATTGCTCCCGACGCACCGTATTTCTCCGGCTTCATCTATAAGATGCAAGCGAATATGAACAAGAATCACCGCGATCGTATCTCGTTTCTTCGGATTATCTCCGGCACATTCGAGCGTGGCATGACGGCGTTGCACCCAAGGTCGGGCAAGGACGTGAAACTCAACTACCCGTTCCAGATTTTCGGTCAAGACCGCGATATTATTGACGAAGCGTTTCCGGGAGATGTGATTGGTCTTTCTAATCCGGGTACGTTTCTCGTGGGCGATGTGATTACCACTGGCGGTAGCTTTTCGATACCGCAATTCCCTCGTTTCGCACCTGAGATTTTTGCAAAGGTGTTGCCAAAGAGCGGCTCGTTCTCCAAATCATTCCGCAAGGGTATCGAGCAGCTTGGCGAGGAGGGTGTGATTCAAATTTTTCAGGACGCACAGCGCAGCCCGACACCATTGATTGCTGCGGTCGGTGAGCTGCAATTACAAGTGTTTCAATCCCGCATGGAGGGAGAGTATAACGAAGTGATAGTTCTTGAACGGCTGCCCTATACACGCTCGCGCTGGGTTGATGGATCGGTCATGCCTCCGCCATCCATCCCCATTGCGTACGACGACCATAACCGACCTGTCGCTCTCTTCAAAAATGAGTGGGAAATCAAATATCACATTCAGAACAAACAAGGACTGACCCTCCTTGAATCGCCACGCCGCGATTAACACCACCTTATACAGCGAACAACAAAACATATCATGATTGAACTCAAAAATCTCCATAAGTCGTTCGGTGCTAAACAGGTGTTGCGCGGAGTGTCACTCTCGATTCCCGTTGGGAAAACAACATGTGTGATAGGCAAATCGGGAACGGGAAAGAGCGTGTTACTGAAACATATTGTCGGACTGCTCGATGCTGACCAAGGAACGATAGCCGTGGATGGCAATGACGTGGCGACGATGAGTAAGGAAGAACTGTTCACCATGCGGAAGCGGATGGGCTATGTGTTCCAAGGTGCGGCGTTGTTTGACTCACTGACGGTGAAAGAGAATGTGGTTATCGGCTTGTATGAACACGGTGAGCGCGATGATTCGGTTATGGACAGTGAGGCACGGCGGGTACTCTCGGCTGTCGGGCTTCTACCTGAAATTTCCGAGTCCGGAACGCCATCGTATGAAAAAGAATATGCTTTGCTGCGCGATAAGAAACCGTCGGATTTATCAGGAGGAATGCGAAAGCGCGTCGGAGTTGCCCGTGCGTTGGTCGGCAGCCCCGAATATATTTTCTATGATGAACCAACCACCGGACTCGACCCCGTTACGTCCGAGCAAATTGACTTTCTTATCCGTGACCTTGCGGCAAAACTGAACGTAACGTCGCTTGTGATTACCCACGACATGTTTTCGGTCTTCCACATCGCCCATCTGCCCGACCAAAGTGTGCTCCTGGTGGATACCGGGGGCAGCGTGCTCCACCTCGACTGCGGACGCCAGTCGGGCCGCTCGTTCGCCGGGCTGCACTACCAGGCCAGCACGGCCGAGGGTCACGACCTGT
>JAEUSO010000188.1 GCA_016788605.1 Candidatus Kapaibacterium sp.
ATAGCGCCACGTTTTGCAAAGAGTGTTTTATCAGGTGTTTGAAGAAAGAATCCCGTCAGTGCCGCGCCCGCGAAGAAATATCCTGCAAAAGGGAAGACGGGAAATTTACTTATCGGCTGTTTGGCAAACCACGTTGCAAAGAACATAGGTAACGATTGAAAGCTATCCCACTGCCAAACGAATGGTGTTGCAAAAAAGAAAACAGCAGCAAGCAAGGCATAGATGCTTGTGCGTATGGTTGTATTCTTGATAAGCATGAGCAACACTAAAGCTGCAATCGAAGAATAGACAATGGTATGGAGAACATCGCATTCCAACAGCCGTAACCATTCTTGATACGAGGATTGCAGAGTGCGTTGCAATGAGAATGCAGGAAGATGCAACCAAAATGCTAAAAGTAAAATGTGGCTAAGCCGCTTCAGGTATTGCCAAAGCGCCGGTTGAAAGGCGCGGTATTCATTCGCTTTTCTATCGGCAGCAAGTGCAAACCCAGCACCAGCACATGTGATAAAGCATACGGACACAAACCCGTTCGAAATGTTGATTACATTATAGAACCATCCGTCCTTCAGTGTGGTTGCAAGGCATATATCAACAACGTGGACTTCTATCATCCAGAGTACTGCAATACCACGGAGATAATCTATAAAATTGAGTCGCTGTTTGGGTTGGGATGTTACCACTGTGTTGGTCATAACATTTATTGTTTGTGATTGCACAGGCAAATTAGCATTGAATTATTGTAATACATATTTTTTGATGATTCTTTCATCCTAATTTCGCATCGTACATGAATGAGCATTGCAAGGTTGTTCATTCCCGTTACATCAACTATTCAAAAGTTATACACCTACGTTATGAGCAAGTTTATCATCGGGGCGTTTCTTGTGGTTACCGTCTTCTTTTTACTTATGTATTATGTGAAAGGGGCGATTCGTAGATTATTTGGTGTGGCGTTGCGAGGCAATCCACCCAATCGCAAAGACGAAGTATTGTATGAACAGAACGGTACGACAGTTATGCGCGGGGAATCGAAACACCAACAATCAAAATAATACTATGTCTCGTCAGATTCCTAAAATTGCTGCAATTGATGTAGGAACGAACTCATTCCATATGGTGATAGCTTCGGTGAACAGACAAGGGCAGCTACGCATTCACAGCCGTGATAAGGATATGGTGCGTTTGGGTGAATCAGCAGGTGATATGAAACACCTTAGCGCCGAAGCAATAGCGCGGGGCGTGAAGACAATGAAGCGCTTTATTCTTTCGGCTAATAAAGAAAAAGCGGTGATACGCGCAATTGCAACATCCGCAGTCCGCGAGGCAATCAATCGTGATGATTTTGTCCGGGCGGTTGAGCAGGAAACAGGTGTCCGTATGGAAGTTGTCAGCGGTCAGGAAGAAGGCAGGTTGGTGTATTTGGGGGTAATTCATGCTTTGCCAATCCATGATAAACAAGTTCTTGTTTGCGATATAGGTGGTGGTTCAACAGAAACTACAATTGGTCGTAATGGTATGATTGATTATGTTCATAGCGAGAAACTCGGTACACTGCGACTTATGCAGCGTTTTTTTCTCAAGCCCTTCATCAATAACCACGATATTGATGACTGCCGTGCGTATATACATGGTGCGTGGTCGCCAACGTATGAATCAATAAAGCAAACCGGTTATGATACGTTTGTAGGAACGTCTGGCACGATGCAAACGATAGCACGAATGGTGTTGGCACGTAAAAACAGAACGCAACCGGAGATAATCAATGGTGTAACGTGCAGCCGTTCCGATGTCATGTCAGTCATCCATGATATTGTTACCGCCCGCCATCCTTCGGTTATAGCCACACTAAGCGGTGTGGATGCGAAGCGTGCCGACATTCTTTTAGCTGGAGCGTTATTGGTTGAGCATATAATGAACGGGGTGGATGCCCAAGAGTTGTTGATATCTGGATATGCTCTCCGCGAGGGCATTGTCTTCGATGCAGTCCAAAAAGAAAAAGATATTCAGGAATTCCACCACCTTGCTCACCTGCGTTTTGAAACCGTCGAGTCGCTTTGCCACACATATCACGCTGATTGGAAACACGCCAGTCATGTTGCCGACCTTTCAATACAAATTTTCGACCAGTTAGCAGGAATTCATGGTCTTGGCGATAACGAGCGGGAGCTTTTAGAGGCAGCGGCATATCTGCATGATATTGGTTATCACATATCGCCGGACATGCACCATAAGCACAGTTACTATATCATCCGCAACTCTGTAATGCCGGGTTTTACCAATGATGAGCTTGAGATTATTGCAAACATTGCACGGTATCACAGAAAAAGCCATCCCAAAAAGAAACACTATGAGTTTATGCGATTACCCGAAAGTACGCGGCGGGTAATACTAGTGCTTTCGGCAATACTTCGCATTGCAGAAGGATTTGACAGACGTAGAAATCAATGTGTCGAATCATTACGGGTCACTCATAACGGGTCGAGTATTACGATGATGATACTCAACAAAGAGAAAATGCCGTATCCCGACATTGAAATGTGGGGAGCGGAACGAAGAAAAACTCTGATGGAGGAGATTTTTTCAACAAAAGTGGTTATTGAGTGATTTTACTCTACAATGATGAACTAAAAAGTTTTATTTTGGGTGAAACATAATTCACGTTAGTTAATTATTACGAAAGCAAGAGTACACTCGGATACTACTGATGTAGTTCAAATCACTCATTTCAAGTGTTTTTGCAGCATCTTACCGGGCAGGTCATTCAGACATTTGGGGAAACGGGTTGTCTGAATATTATTCTTGATTACTACGAATCTTTACAATTTGAATTGCCGAGAAGAAGATTTATCACAATTTTTCGGTGGTTCAATATTATTACACTTAGAAAATCTATCCTAAACTTTACTCTTAACCAATTTCAGGAGAACTGAATGATACGGTTCCTTACAAAGGTCATGGTTGTGGCAGCAGTGTTTGTTTCGCTGTTTGCTATTCCCATGAAAGCCGGTGGTATCGAAACAGTTGATCAGATACGCACCAAGCTCAATAATGCTTTGCAGAATACAGGCAATGCAGGTAATGAGTTCTATTTGTCATTCCCCCCGTGCTATGAAGTATCGGGAAATAACCGGCTATGCCTTTATATAGCTTGTCCGGTACGTACAAAAGTGCGTGTTGAAGTTGAAGGTCGTGGTTTTGTTGCTGAACAATTCACACGTCCGTACGACTGTATTGAGTTTGTCCTTGCACCCGGTGTGGCTCAGGCATACTCTAAGTCAGCGAATGACGGTGCACCAGCCGAACAAGTCTATACACAACAAGCGGTACGTATCCGCGCAGGTGCTCCGATCGTTGTATATGGTGTTACACGGTTTGACTTCACAAGTGACTCGTTCCTTGCACTTCCAGTGCAAGCATTTGGCAGAGAGTACATCGTTTCTTCAATGGCGGATATGTCATGGATGTACGGCGGACTTTCCCTCCCAAGCGAAACATGTGTTGTTGCAGCGTATGACAATACAAACGTTACGTTCACACTCGGCGGTAATGCTGTAACCCGTACATCAGGCGGTATGCGTACCGGTCAGACGAAAACATGGACACTGAATCGCGGCGACGTACTTGTCCTTGCAAATGCCGGCGACTCAAAAGAAGGTGATATGTCCGGTTCAAAAGTTATTGCATCGAAACCTGTCGGTGTCGTATCAGGTAACCAATGTGCTAACGTGCCAACATCAATCCGTTGGTGCGACTTCATCTCTGAAATGGAACTACCAACTAATACATGGGGTAAGAATTACCACATCCCAAGATTTGACCTCCGCACAAACAGCTATATGATGAAAGTATTTGCATCACAGCCAAATACGAAACTTTTCCGTAATGGTTCATATTGGCGTCAAATCACAACAGCAGGTGGTGTTGAAGGTAGCGGATACATCTACGAACGTTCGGATGCAAGCGGCAATAATGTTGTCACCTTGAGTGCTGACAAACCAATCAACTGTACTGTGTTTAACCCCGGTCAGGAAGACGATAATATCTCTACCGACCCGTATCAAATGGTTATCTACCCGGTTGAACAGTATCAGAAAGAAATTATTTTCTGTACTCCCGGTATTCGTGGTGGTCGTGGCTTCGCCCGTAATTACCTCCACGTTGTCTATGAAATGACGGCATCTAACACAGTACCAGACGATTTGGAGTTTGGTACATCGGTTAACGGGAAGATTAACTGGCAGAAGTTCACAGCTGTGTTTGGTGCACAAACCGGACGTATTTTCCCCGGTAAAATTAATGGTAAAACCTACGCCCATAAGTTTGTAACACTTCCGGGCGATAACGTGTACCGTATGCGTTGCAGCAAGCCGTTTGCAGCATATTCATCCGGTGGTTCGGATTATGACTCGTACGGTCACCCAACCAGTGCTGCACTTGCAGTATTGACAGGTGATACCATGGCTCCAATTCCGAGATATGTAATTGAATGCGATGGTTCGGTTGGTTATACTAAAGAAGCAACGGTAACTGATACTGTCAATGCAGACGCTGAAAAGATTGCAAATCTTGGTATGGTGTATTTAAACTCCGAATCCAAGAATTATGAAATCGAAGTAAAAGACTTTGTAGCAGGTGAGTCAATCGGTACAACGTGGAAACTCCGTGTTGTTAATCCTGATACCGATGCAGTGGCTATCGTTCATTTTATTGACCGTGCACTCAATGAAAAGGTTGATACAATTCGATATCAAGCACGCCGCATTTCAATCGTACCTAGTGATTTGAATTTTGGTCTAGTTCGCAAAGGTGAAACAAAAACCGGCTCGCTTCAAGTAAAGAATGAAGGTACAAGTGAAATCACCGTATCACGCCTTGAGCTAAAGGGCTTGGCTCAAGCAAAAGGTAAATTCGTGATCCTCAATAATCCGATACCGTTCAAGCTCCAGCCAAATGAAACCAAAGATGTTACTATTCAATTTACCGGTGATGAAGAAGGCGACTTCAAGGATTCAATCGGTGTTGGTGACGATTGTATTTTCCGTTATCGCCGACTTGTACTTGCCACCGTTGGTGAGCCGATAATCAACACATCGAAAGTTGTCAATTTTGGTACACAGGTCGTCAATGTTAAATCAGATGCTAAGATATTTACTGTATTCAGTGAAGGCACTGTGAAACTGACCCTGAGCGGTATGACAGGACCGACTCCTCAAGAGAACGTCTTTACATTTGATCAAGCGGATGCAGATTTCTTCACGCAATTAAGCGGAACGAATACCTATATTCTCAATGCTCGCGGTGTTACAGGCGGAAATGGTGATAAACGTCAGTTTAATGTGTATTTCACACCTACAGCTGAAAAGGACTACACTGCAAAACTTACCTTCTCAAGCGACGCAAATAGAATAGACAGTGTGATTGAATTGAATGGCAAAGGCGTTAAGGCAGGTCTTACAGCAAACATTGTTGAATATGGTCGCCGCCGTATGGCAGCAGATGGTAGCAAACGATATGCTACGGATGTAGCAAATGTGGTTGCTGAAGTCATACTCTCAAACTCCGGTTCATCACAAGTAACAATTAGTGATGTTAAGCCAATATCAGCAAATGCTGCAAAGTTTAATGTTGATATCAATGCAATGAAGATTACAATTCCTGCCGGAGAAAAACGCACATTCCCGATTAGCTACATCCCAACCGCAACATCACATGATACACTCAAACTCGAGTTTATCAATACATCGACCGATACACCGGTCTTCATGGCTACCGGTACTGGTATCCTGCCACGTATCACATTCCCAGATGTTGATTTTGGAACTGTCGTTTCAGGTAGCAACCGTGCTAATACGAAGGACTTTGTTATCACGAATGAGCAGTATGAATTCTCAGATGAAGTAACAATTACAGATCTGAAAATGGATACACCTGGTGAAGTAGATGAAACCGGTCAACCTAACTTTGGCTCTGAGGGCTTTACCTATAACAAAGCCGCTATCACATTCCCGATTAAAATTCTGCCGGGTGCCAATTATTCATTCAACCGTGCTACTAATGCTGATGCCGCATTCTATGCTCAATACCGCTTGAATCCGCCGACATTCAGCGCAAAGATCACAACGGTTACCGATGGTGTTGAAGCTGAAAAAACATCAACATGGACCGGAAAGTCAATTGCTAATAAAGTAGAATGGTCTGTAACGGATGCTCAGAATTCTACGTGTGTTGCTTCAGCAGCATTGATGCAAGTCGTCTTTAAAAATGAAAGTAGCCAAAATGTGCCGATAACAGCACTTTCTGTCCAGCCATTTTCCGGACCGCAGTCAACGTATTACACTATGCTTACGACGCAAGCAGAGATTGACGCTGCATTGCCGCTCCGTGACGGTCAGTCATTTACGTTCAGAATCCAATATCGTCCAACCGCAGTTGGTGCTGGTCATCGTGCTGATTTGGGCTTTATTGTTAACGGTTCTCCAAACATAGACGGTATGGTTCCGGGCAATCCGAACCAAGTGAAGAATGTAGCCGCATTCACTGGTACGGCTAACCAATACACAACATCGCTTGGTGTTCAGAATGCTGTTGTTGATGCTACGACATCGGATAAAGTGAATATCCGTGTGTTTAATCAGAACAATAATCTGGATAATGCAAATCTCAAGAGTGCGAAGTTCCGTGTAGAATGGACTCAGAATCCAAACGAAAGAGTTATTGCACCAATTCGTGATGCAGGTAATAAATTAAAAGTAACAATACCTGCGCAAAGTCCAATGGTTGGATGGACAGTAACCACTGATCAGATTGGTGACAATTTTGTTGAACTTACATTGACTGGG
>JAEUSO010000189.1 GCA_016788605.1 Candidatus Kapaibacterium sp.
CCGTCCGGCAGCTATTGACCAGTTAAAACTTCTTGGCGAATCCATCAATGTTCCCGTGTTCTCCATGCCCGGAGCCGAGCCGGTGAACATTGCCAAAGAATCGCTGCAGTATTCCCGAAAATTCGCACGCGACTATATCATTGTGGATACCGCCGGTCGCCTGACGATTGACGAAGCGATGATGAAAGAAGTCGCTGACATCAAGGAAGCCGTCAATCCGCACGAAGTCCTTTTTGTGTGTGATTCGATGACAGGTCAGGACGCGGTAACAACGGCTAAAGCATTCCACGACGCACTTGCCCTTACAGGGTGCGTATTAACAAAATTGGACGGCGACACTCGCGGTGGTGCGGCACTCTCTATCCGCCAAGTTGTTGGCAAACCGATTAAGTTCATCAGCACCGGAGAAAAGTTGGACGCGCTCGAAGCGTTTCATCCCGACCGGATTGCCTCGCGTATTCTTGGCATGGGCGACATAGTTTCGCTCGTGGAAAAGGCGCAAGCTCAATTCGACGAAAAAGATGCGGAGCGGTTGGAGAATAAAATCCGCAAGAATGAATTCGACTTCAATGACTTTGTGGAGCAGCTTAATGTTATCAAGAAAATGGGTTCGCTGCGCGACCTGCTCGGAATGATTCCCGGCATGGATAAGGCATTGAAAAACATTCAGATTGATGATAACGCATTTGTGAAAGTCGAGTGTATTATCAGTTCAATGACAAAGCAAGAGCGTAAGAATCCTAAAATCCTGAACGGATCGCGTCGGTTGCGTATTGCAAAAGGCAGCGGGACAAGTATTCAGGATGTGAACCGCCTCATCAAGCAATTCGAAGAAATGCAACGCATGATGAAGCAAGTCACGACCGGTAAAATGAAAATGCCCAAACTGCCCACCGGATTCGGTGGTGGTATGTTCGGACGTTAAGAAGAAATCAATTCAGTGTGTGAGAGTGTCGGACGTGCATCAACAGCACCGACGACGCGGCTGAAAAGCGAGATGGATTCGTCCACCCCGAGCCGCGAAATCTCGAATCACGTATCAATCACATAACACAACAGGAGTACCATCATGGTAAAACTTCGCTTGCGCCGCAAAGGTCGCATTCGCAAACCATTCTACGATATCGTAGCAATTGACTCACGCGCACGCCGCGACGGTGAATACATCGAGCGCGTTGGCACATACGACCCGATGACGCAACCCTCGACGGTGAATATACTGCACGACCGCGCTATGTACTGGCTTGGTGTTGGCGCGCAGATGACAACCACCGTTCAACATATCATGAGTTTCGACGGCGTTCTGCTTCGACGAAACTTGCTTGGCAAAGGCAAATCAGCGGAAGAAGTTGAAACAGCGGTTGCAGCTCATAAAGAGAATGCCTTGAAGCGTTACAACCGTAATAAATACAAGCGTAAACAACGTAAAATTGATGCTGCCGAAGCTGCTCGCAAAGCTGCCGAAGCACCCGCTGAAGCACCTGCGACTGACGCACCTGCTGCGGAGTAAGCTCCGCGCTGCACTGCACAAGGTTACTGAAACGATAGAGTTACTATTTTTTCACAAACCTCGCATCGGCGAACAAACTATCCGCATCGGTGGAACGTGATGTTACTTGTATAATGTTTGACACTTCGTTGTCATCCACTCCCAATCAAGAAGCACGCGATCCGCGCACTGCGGCAGGCAATCACCACTTTGTGTGAGAAGCCCTTCTTGAAAAACGAGAAGGGCTTTTTTTTATACAAAAATGTGTGTTCATCAAAACACGCATTACAAAACTTATTTCCAAAAACTGTATAGTGAAGAATACACAACTCTTGCATCCTTCGTTCGATGCGTTGTATCAAAGACCTCATACGTTACTCTTGCGAATCATCCGCACACTCTTTGCCATTGCCGGATGTTTGTGGATTGCAAAGTACGTGTCGTTTCTGTTGCCTGAAGATCGGCTGCAACAATTCACATCACAGCAGTATCAACTATATTTAGTGCTTCTTACCTTGTGGGGATATGACTACCGCCGTTCAATGCAACGAATGGAGTCGGTGATTGCCGCTGCGTCACGTCGCTTGCTTACACCTATTGATGTCAGCACTGAAATGCTAGACGAGGATTCAGCACTCCATACATTTTCTATCTTCAGTCCGCTTGGTACTGAAAAAAAATGGTTCTCCGTTGTATTTACCATTGCGTTGATTGTCGCAGCATCGGCATTACTTCTTCGGCAAATCCTATTTCTGATTTCCTAACCTGAACACAATACTATCATGGACTTAACTGACACAGTACAACAAGAAATTTCTGCCGAGGAGCGCGAGTTGCTTGAGCATTCCCTTAATGAAATTGAATATCCTAAGTTGCTGGAAATCATAGCCGTCCATGCGTATTCCGAGCGTGCTAAAGAGCAGTTGCTCGCCATATTACCAACTGATGATACGACATGGTTGCGCCATGAACACAACCGTCTTAACGAGATGGTTGGCATCTTGCTTGGCAATGATGATTTCCCGTTGGAACATACTGATGACATTAGCGGATTGCTGCAACGGGCACGCATAGTCGGAGCGTATTTGCAGGGATTTGAACTGCGTGACATTCTCGATGTCATGTCGTCCGTCAGACGAATCGCAGTATTCTGTTCACACAATGCGGAAGAGTATCCATCGCTTGCAGAGCGCGCCTCCGGTATCTATGAAAATAAGATGTTGGAGAAGCATATCAACGAGGCGATAGATGAAAACGGAACGATACGCGATAATGCAACAAACGAATTGCAACGGATACGGCAGGAGATATTTTCGACGGGCGCCAAACTGCGTTCACGGTTGAACAAGCTGGTTGCTAAACTTGGTGACGAAGAATTGCTACAAGATGAGTATGTTACCCAGCGCGACGGACGCTTTGTGATACCGATGAAGACCGAGCGCAAACGCGCAATTCCCGGGATTATCCATGGCGTTTCATCAAGCGGCTCGACTGTATTCATGGAGCCGGCGGAAGTATTTGAAATGAATAACGAACTCTCGCTTCTGCATAACGAAGAGCAACGTGAAATCGTCAGGATACTTAGCACACTCACAGCCGAAATTGGATCGGTTGCCGATGAGATCGAACATTCGTTCGAGGTCTTGATTCATTGCGATATGATTCATGCAAAAGCAAAGTATGCTCTTGCCAACGGCGGACTGAAGCCCCGTATCATCGAAGACCACGAGATTGAACTTAATGCTGTCTATCACCCGATACTTGTGCATAGCAAAGGCAAGAAAAATGTGATGCCGCTCTCGGTCAGTTTCAATAGCGGTAGTACGAAAGGGATAAACGGCTACTTGATTTCCGGACCAAACGCAGGCGGTAAATCTGTTGCTATGAAGAGCATTGGATTGAATATCGCAATGGCACTGTCAGGAATATTCCCTTTAGGAGATTGCGTTACTAATCCGCGAAGGATATTCACCTCTATCGGCGATCATCAAAGCATCGAAGCAGACCTCTCCACGTTCTCCTCGCAAATTGTGCGGCTTCGTCAAATACTCTCGTACTGCGGGCAGGATGCACTTGTGCTTGTGGATGAAATATGTTCGGGAACCGACCCGGCGGAAGGCAGTGCGCTTGCGTGTGGTATCCTCGATTCCTTTATCGAGCGCGGTGCGAATTTCATAGTTACAACGCACCAGTCGTCGCTGAAAAGTTACGCGCTTAGCAAAGAATCCATCGAGAATGCCTCGCTTGAATTTGATACAACTTCCATGAAGCCGACGTATAAGTTTCTACCCGGTGTTCCCGGAAATTCGTATGCGTTCGAGCTTGCCACGTCGGTCGGGTTGCAAGAGGTAGTATTGCAGCGTGCTGCATCTTATCGCGGTGAGCGTCATAGCGAACTTGAACAGAGCATCGCCGTTATGCAGCAATACCGCGCCGAAGCCGAGCAACATCGCAACGCTGCCCGTCAGGAACATCACGCTTCCGAACAACGCCGACGAGAATACGACCAACGGTTCAACGACTTTAAGAATAAGTACAAGCTCTTGATTCAGGCGGCAAACCAGGAAGCAAAAGAGATTGTAGATAAAGCTAATGCGGCAATTCAAAATGCGTTGCGCGATGTGCGCGAGCAGTCGCGTCCGGTTGCTGATATCAGCGCAGATATCTCAAAGCTGAAAGACGAGATTGCGGCGAATGTTGCAAAGTTCAACGAAGAGAAAAAAGCTGAGTCGCTGCCGCAATTATCCGTGGGTGATTCTGTGGCGTTGGGTGATAATAACCAGGGCGGCGTTATTCTGGAACTTGATGCAAAAAACGCACTTGTGGATTTCAACGGAATGAAATTCAAGGTGCCCGTTGCCGACTTAAAACCGAGTTCCGCTCCGCAACAAAAGAAACGCACAGCAACCGGTGCAACAATCTTGAAACTTGATGCTGCCTCAACCTTGGATGTGCGCGGAATGCGTGCCTCGGAAACCATTGCCAAACTTGATATAGCAATCAGCGATGCGATTATTGGGAACGTGCCTTTCCTCACGGTGATTCATGGCAAGGGGACAGGTGCGCTGCGTCAGGCAATCCATGACTATCTTCGTGAGCATCCCTCGGTTGCCGAATATAAAATCGGCGCACATGGTGAAGGAGACGCAGGAGTTACACACATCCGATTCACGTAACAGAACGCCAACATTATGGAATCAACACTCACTCAGCAAGAAGAACTGAAATCGCACGTTGCGGCATTTTGGAACAACCAGCCCTGCGGCACGCATGTGGTAAAAGGTCGGGAATTTTCCCGCGAGATGAGCGACGAAATCGAGCGTCACCGTTATACCGTCGAACCGGAGATCCACGCCTTTGCACAGTTCACTCGGATGCACGGGAAAAAAGTGTTGGAAGTTGGTGTTGGTGCGGGAACCGACTTCATCCAATGGGTGAGGGCGGGTGCGGATGCAAATGGCATAGATTTGACAAACGAAGGAGTGGACTTGGTGCGCCGCCGGCTTGATGTGTATGGTTTGAAACCGGAATCCCTGCAAGTGGCTGACTGCGAGAACATCCCGTTTCCCGATAACACATTCGATTGTGTGTACAGTTGGGGAGTGATTCATCACACAGCCGACACACCCAAAGCAATGCGCGAAATCATCCGCGTCTGCAAGCCGGGTGGCATTTGTAAAGTGATGATTTACAACCGTCACTCGCTACTTACATTTTTCTTTTGGGTGCAACATGCGCTCTTGAAAGGCAAGCCATTCCGCTCTTTTGCCGATGTACTCTGGAATCACATGGAAAGCATTGGCACAAAAGCATACACTCGCGCCGAAGCCGCATCAATGCTTAAAGGTCAGCCGGTTACGGATATTAAAATCCAACCAATTACAACCTACTACGACCGCTTGCAGCGTTTTAGCAAAGCACACCAATTCATAGCGCGAATAGCCGAGTGCATCACCGGAACAAACCGCTTCGGCTGGTTTTTGACAATGGAGTTTAGGAAAAAATGACATTGTATTCAAGAATTGATTTTCTTATTTTTCACTAAATCTATTTTTTTAACCTTTTGTGAGGATGCTATGAGTTATCTCAAGTTATTCGTATTGCTATCAACTGTACTGATAATTTCATCATGTGATGATAAAACAGTACAACCACCAACAACTGGTATAATTAAAGGGGTCGTAAAAGATATTAACGGGGGGCGTGTTCGTGGAGCTATTGTCAATACATTACCGCCTACATCCAGTGTTACAACTGATTCTATAGGAGAATATATAATAAGTGATGTCAAAGATGGTGATTATACGGTGACGGGGTCTCATCCTGACTATGGTAATACGACAATACCGATCCGAATGACTTCCGGAAAGATTATTCAAGGAGATATGATTTTACCATTAAAAAATTTACCTCCCAGCACACCGATAATCGAGAATCCCTTGATGAATCAAAGAATATTAATAGGGAATGTTGATATCTCATGGAATTGCAGCGACCCTGATGGAGATGTAATTCAGTATTATTTACTCATGAGCAAAACACAACCATTTACCGAAAATGATACATTACTCAAAAATGTTGTTGTAAAACAATACTCAACTATCACAACTGATACAGGCAATTACTATTGTCAAGTTATTGCAAAAGATGTTCGTGGTGCAATATCTCAGAGCCAAATAGTCAAGTTCATGATTTATGAAGATATAATTCCTGAAACTGATTATGCCATGCAATTTGATGGAATGTCCACATTTGGCGTTATACCAACTTCGTCATTATTGCATTTAAGTAAAGGTGAATACACTATAGAAACATGGATAAACATGGAGCAGTTCACAGGTGACTGGCAGATGTTTTTTGCACGTGATAATACTAATGATAATAATGATTACCTCTTCTTTATTGATAGAAATTCTAGACGTTTCAAAATGTTTTCAAGAAACCTATCTATAACTCTTGATGGTAAGTCAGATGTAATTCCTAACACATGGTATCACCTTGCTCTTGTTCAGAGCAACGACGGATTTGTCAAGCTCTATGTTAACGGTCTATTAGAAGCTTCAACCACTATTAGTGGTTCAGTCATAGATCCCCGTGTACCGCTACGAATCGGCTGTAGAACGAATGATATAACAAACGGGCTTCCTGACAATGTTTTTAGGGGTATGATGGATGAAACCAGAATATGGAATATTGCTCGTACTGAAAATGAAATTAGAGCTAATTTCAGGAAACGAATATCTGCTACTACCCCAGGATTAATCCTTTACCTCAACTATAACGAAGGAACAGGAAGTATT
>JAEUSO010000018.1 GCA_016788605.1 Candidatus Kapaibacterium sp.
GGTCAAAGGTGAGTGAAATGGTATTGACTGCCGCAAACACTATACTCGACGGCGTGATGGCTGTGCCGGAGGGTTCAGAGGTGACAATGCTCGAAACAAATGTGAGCGGTGCGGCGGATGCGCACGAACGCTACATCGCAAAGCAAGATGCATATATCACGAAGGCAATATTGGGACACACCGGTAACAGCGACGGGACTCCGGGTCGGCTCGGCAACGACGACAACGCGACTGACGTATTCGCAGCACGGACAGCAAGCGACATGCGCTACATCACTGCAAAGCACAACGAAGTTATACGCACGATTATCAATCTCAATTTCGGCAGCGACGTTCCCGCACCGCGCTATAAACTCTACGCCGAAGAGTCCACCGACTTGCTCCAGCTTGCAGATATTCATAACAAAGTTTATGCACTCGGCTACGACATTAGCGAACCGCGATTGCGTAACGACTTCGGCTACGATGAAGGCGACCTCATCAAGCGGAACACCGAACAACCGGTCGCGCTTGCAAGTGGTGATGCAGGCGGTGCTGCAAACGGGATTGTTGAATCCGGCAGCGGAGATATGAACACCGGTGCGGAGAAACTCGTTGAGGCAATCCAAGAAGCTGCGGAGAAGAGTCCGAATGCAGAGAAGTTCAAAGAAAAACTTATGACGATGATCGGCAGTGCGGAACTCATGCAGGGATTCGAGGACGCAATGACGGCGGCGCAGGTGTTTGCCATAGCCGCAGGTCGGATTGATGCAATAGAATCGGGAGAGTGACAATGCCATTCCCCGACGACCTGCTCAGTGCTATAAACCAACCGCCGGAAAAGGCAGTTGCGTTTCTGAACAAGAAGTTCCCGACGCTGAAAGCGAACTACGACGAGCTTGATAAGGAAGCACGCGCACGTGCATTCACTATAGCGCGTATAACCGAACTCGACGTTCTGCAAACAACACTGACAGGATTAGAGGTTGCCATGAACTCCGGCACTGGATACAAGGAGTTTCAGAAAGGTCTTGCAGAGTACCTGACCAAAGCAGGGTGGTACAGCAGTGACAATGCAGACAGCAAGGAGAAACTCACACCGCGACGGCTCGAACTCATCTATAAAACCAACACCGACCAAGCTATCGCCGCCGGACGTTGGCAACAGCTTTGGGATACCCGCGATAGCAGACCGTATCTGCAATACAGGATAGATCAACTTGGCGTGAGTGAGAAGCATCGCGCAGAGCATGAACTGCTGAACGGCAAAGTGTTTCGCATTGACGACCCCGTGTGGGATGTTATCTATCCGCCGCGTGGATTCCGCTGTAACTGCGGCGTGGTGAGTGTAAGTGATGCGTATATCAAACGCAAAGGGCTGACAGTTGAGGAGTCGGGGAAGAACCTTGTTGAAGACGAGGACGGAACGCTATCATATCGCGTGAAGACAGCCGACGGACGAACGGTACTCATCACGCCGCCAAAGGGATTCGAGAGACACATTGCACAAGGGCTGTATCAGCCGAAC
This sequence comes from Candidatus Kapaibacterium sp., assembly GCA_016788605.1. Classification (GTDB taxonomy): domain Bacteria; phylum Bacteroidota; class Ignavibacteria; order Kapaibacteriales; family NICIL-2; genus JAEUSO01. The sequence goes on from JAEUSO010000018.1 coordinate 1,508, forward strand.
TTGGACAGATATGACTACTCCTTAGCTCGTAGGTATGTGCAGCAGTCAATCAAAGGTGCAGCATTCCAAATGTTTTTCAACGGAGAGATAAGCGGTGTAGTACCGGTTGCTGTTTTGAACAGCGACTATCGGAAAGCGTTAGAAGCAACATCACAGGTGGTGTTGTTTAGCTCACAAACACGCGATTCACACACAAAGCACAAACTGACTGTCAGCGACTACACCAACCTCCAAGATGTTGTGGAGAATGCCGAGAAGGTCTATGCTGTTGATGGTCAAAAGTTACTCTTCGCTAAACGCGATGGTAAAATATACTTTGCCGCTGTGAAGACAACAAAAGACAAATCCGAGAATTACTTGGTATCGTACTTTACTACAGATGAAAAGTACGTAACGAACAATCGCAAGAAGGCAACATCAATAATCCGGGACGAAGCGTGGAAATAAAAAAAAAGCGACTCCTGAAAGTCGCTTATCACACTATGCAGGGGCTCCAGCCCTGATTTACCCCTTACGGGTTTAGAACCTTTGGCATTTCAGGATTGCCTCAGCAGTTGCGAGGAGCGTTCCGAAGAACTTTGCCATAGTGCTTCACAAACTTACCAACTATCATACCAACACACAACTATGAAGAGCTTGTCGAAATTCATCGAACTCGAATCAAAACGATTCAATAACGAACTGCGCTCAATGCCGCTACTGCAACAGGGCGAGCTTCTAAAGGAACTCGCATCCGGCATCGTGGCACGTGCAAACGCACTTGATGCAGCGCGGACTGTGAACGACCCGGACGCGCAGCTTGCAGCAATACTACAGGCATACTCCAACCTCTGCACCATAGCAGGCGCAGCCACCACCATGGCGCAGAACATCCGCGACCTGTTGCTCGCCGACGGCATTCTCATTGACGTTCAGTATCAAAAGAACGGCTCGCCGTATCTACGCGCACAGAAGCAGCGTGGCTCAACCACCGTTGTTCAGGACGCACCATCTACAGTAACAGACAATGACTGACATCGAGCAATCAATACGCACACTCATTGCAGGACTCTCCGCCGAGGCGATGCAACGCGCAATGCCGGACATCGCCGAAGTGATTATGACGAGTATCGCCGACCGCTTCGACGAGCAGAGCGCGGGAACTCCGGTGTATCCCACAGGCACTCAGGCAGGCGCATGGGCACCGCTCGCCGCTTCCACGCTCAAGCGGAAGAAGGGTGGTAAAATCCTGATGGGCGGACAGAACGCCGAGCTACGCAAACAGTTCAGCTACCGCATTCAAGGTGATACACTCTTCCTTACCAACAACAGGACGGTCGGCGAACACAACCTGTTCGAGATTCACCAGTACGGCGCAAAAGCGGGACGCGATGGAAAGAGCGTTATTCCCGCACGACCTATGCTTGCGCTTCAACGCGAGGACGTAGTCGAAATCGCGGACATCATCGCCCGCTCGATGGGGAGGTAGGGATGGGTTACGTTGTAGTGCTTGCAATAAAATTCTGTACTCCCTGAAACATCAACACTACCTGCTCTTTTGTGTACTCTCCATAGTGTCCATGTGCAGCTTTGTTTCGCAGGTCTAACCATGATGTGATATTCTTTTGGACTAATTTATTGTATGCATCGCAGGCATTAAGGTCTGAGTTCATAGCATCCGCCTTTTTAGGTATTGGTTTGCTATCCCTATTAACTACAGTATCAATGGAATTTTTAAGACATAATTGCCTTAGGTGTCCTTCTAACACACTTCCTATCATTACAGCAGCGGCATCTTTGTAACCCTCACTCAAAAGGTACTCTGCCATTTGAAGAATATCAGAAAAAATTTCTGCGGATACCAATGCCTTAACTGTGAACAACCACCCGCCATCTATCTCTTGTTTGATGCCAGTGAGAATACCGAAGCCAATTTCAACTTGTACTTGTACTGCATGTAAAACTTTAGAAGTAAATTCCTTTGAAAAGATATGATTTTCTCCATATACATTTTGAATAAACGATATAGATGATGTTTTGAACTCATAGAACTTGTGTAGTGGGATAACCGAAATACCCATTGAGTCTTTTGGACTTGTTGTAAGCAACTCTTGGGCAAAATTCAAAAGGTCATCAACTCGTTTTTTAATATCATCTAATTTCATAGCACAGTACATGTATATGTAAGTAAGTTTATTACGACTTAAGCAATGATGAAAAAATACAGCAACGCCTTATACACGATTTACTTCCTTTTCTTTGTTCGTTTCTTTTTATCATCAGTTTCATTTTCGCCGTTAAATAATACGGCTACCGTTGCTGCTCCTATCGCTCCACCAAGAAGTAATTTGGCAAAACTATCCCTATTCATTTGTGAATTTCGCTCATCCACAATTCGTCTATTGTAATTCACGACACTGATAGCATACTGAAATAAACTTTTGATAAGATTCCACTTGCGTTTCGCCATCTCAATACTACCGTCGAGTTCAACATACTGGGTAACATTCGGTAGAAAATTCCCGACATTCGTACCAGTTCTAACGAACACAATTATTGGCTTATTTTTAGCGTAAGCCATACCTGACTCAACGTGTATCATTTCTGACACTCCGTAGTTTTGGATTTTAGTCCTTACATCAACTTGGGAATACCGTGGAGTCGCAACCACCACAACTACATCCGCCAAATCAATGTTTTCCCGCATTAGAATTGTCGGGTTAACAGGAGCGGCTGAGAATCTTCCTACAGTTCCAAATGGCTCTATACCGAATGATCTCACAATAGATTCAATATGCGAAACATACATTTCATCTTCAGTTCGAAGTGAACAGCTTACAAATGCTCTAACGGGTTGTAAAGGTTGTGAATCCATTTGTGTATTCCAGTTGCTAAATAATAAAACGAAATCAGGTTGTTTGAATAGGATGATACTCCCTCATATAATTACAAACGTGCTCATAATGCATATTTCTGTTGTCAATTATATCATCGAAGGTGCTATCGTAATAGTTTTGAAAATCTTGATAACAGAAAAAGATGTTAACAGGGTCAAGCATTATGGATGTAAACACCGAATATGATTTTTCTAATGACAGCTTGGTGTACACTGACAATATATCTACTGCAAAGGCGATACCTGAACGCAATTCACCATCAGATTTTCGTCGACTATCGCCGATGATATAGTAGTAGTTTAAAAACGTAGCGATAGTGTAATGACTATCCGAGACCTCTGACGTTTTTACTGTAAGCCAACGCTCTATTTGATGCTTGGAATTTGAGATTAAATTTTTATGTTCTGGCTTTTCATTTAACCAAGACAACATATCCCAGAATTGAAGGTAGATTTCAATCTCTTTAACACTTGGCAATTTATCCACAAGTGCGGCATACTTTAAGAGCGCCTGTACACCAAGTATAATTGCATTTTTCGCAATATGACGGTTTATCTCATCTGTGCTTTCATGTACAATTTTATGACGGTAATCAAGTATCGTGATAAATTCATCTGTACCATTTACTTTGGGAATTTTAGTTACAAAGTATGTATCATAGATTGATTTACCAACCAACTGCCTGAGTTTTTTTGCTAATGCAACATATCGCGTCCTGTCATCATCATTCGCACCTTTTAGTAGAATTTCCAAAGCTGTAACAACCATAACGATTTGTATATCACCAATTAGTACATGTGCCGCTTCATAGATTCGTAACGCTGCATTTGAAAGCCGGTTTGTGGCATTCTGCTTTTTTGAGTTGTCCGAGTATATTAACAACTTAGTTAATGCTGCGAACTCAGAATGATTAAGCAAATCATGTAAAGAATCATGGGTCACTGTAATAGGGTTATCAATGTGATTCATCACAACATGAGGCGACTTAACAACAGAAGTGACTTGTTGACGCACACCCTTTCTATCAAACTGAATAGTTAGTGCTTGATTCAATGGCGTTAAGTCATCATCGACACAAAATGTAGATCTGTAATCTCTAACATGAAGAACCAGTAATGACAAGACACTAACTACTCTTCTTATCCTGCTTTGCCCCTTCACTTCAGTAATATGAATTTCAGAATTGACATCTCTGGTTCTCCAAACAATCACAGAATTAAATGAGTCCGATAGTATTCTTACGAGATAGTTATTATCGGAATCTTTATCATCAAGTAATACCTCATTCACGAAAAACCTATAGCTTTCGGCACTCATTATTGAAACGTCACCACCTATATCAAACCTTATCGCTTGCTCAATGGTGTCTACAACCCTAAGTCCATGCACATCCTTTGCTACATATCTGTACTTTTTGGCTTCTTCTATATCTGATTCTGTGACAACTTTATTCATATCGCAGAACCACCTCAATTCAACAACGCAAGTGTCTGGCGGTATTCTTTCGCTTGTGCCACCTTCGTAAATTCAACCTCCGATGTTGGATTGATTTTGCGTACCTGATTTTCGATTTCATCAATCGTAACTTTGAAGAACTCACGCTTCTCATTGACCATGTTTACGCGGCGTTGATTAAACACCCTATGCAGTTGATTCTCCATTTCAGGCGCGTTGTCGGAGTAGATTATCGCATGAACATCAAACTCGAATGGCACCGAGGCATCGCCAAGTTCTTTCACGCGGTCAAGTGGCTCAAGGCGGCGGGTCATGCCAATCTTATAGACGTTCTCACCAAACGAACCGATGTTACTGATAACATACACATGCCCGCTCTTGGTAAGCTGCGCTTGCGAGAGTGCGCGTTCCTTTCGTTGATGCGCCTCCGAAAGTTGGCGTTCAAGTTCTTGCATCTTCGCTGTCAGTTCGTCGAGTTCCTTGCCCTGTTTTCCTTCCAGTTCCTTTCGCGCCTTCTCCAACGCATCCTGATAGCGTTGCTCTTCCTTCTCGGCATCCTGACGCGCCTTTTCCAACTCACGCTGCGCCTTCTCTTCTTCGCGCATCTGCTCTTTGATTCTGCGCTGCTCTTCCCGCTCTTCCTCCACCTTTTCTTGGTATTCATACACCAAGTGCAACTCATCCAATATCGCCTTTAGGTATGCTTCGGTAATCTCGATACCCCACTTGTCACCCAACTTATTGATTGTATCGCGGGCTTTCTTGATTTTGTCTTCGTACTGAAGCACATTGCCGAACTTGACTTTCGATATAGTGGAATCGCACTCGCCGTTGAATGCCCGCAAAGCGAGCTTGATAATGTTCTTGGATATCCTCTCGCCTTCCTTTTGGTTGCCACCCACGTTCCAAGCAATCTTGGCAATCGCCGCCTTGCCGTCATCAATCAACTGCTTTTGCAGCTTCCGCACTTCGTCAAGTTTTGCCCTGAATTTATCACTCGTATCAAACGAGTATCGCGGCTGATAAAACCCGACATCATACGGCGTTGATTTATCTTCGAGTTTCTCCAAATCAACGTGAAGTTGCTGTATTATCTTCTCATGTTTAGTAATATCTGCAAGCAAACGATTCAACTCGTTTTCACGCTTGATACAGTCATTCTTCCGGCTCTCAATCTCGGCATCAACTTCGTCGCGCTTCTTCTCACGCGCCTTGATTTCAGCATCAATATCAACGTACTTTTCAAAGGGTTTGAACTTCAGTAACTGCTTATTCTTCTTGTTCAAGACAATAAGAAGAACTGCAATTACAATCCAAAGAATTACAACGACGATACCCATCATATACCTCCAATAGAAATGTTAGTTACTCATGCTGCCAGCACTTGCCGGAAGCGTTGTTTGTCATTCTTTTACAGCGGCTGCCGCTGCGGGTTGTTCCTGTGCGCTCTTGGTCTACAGCAGCAATTGACAATATGCAAATCAAGACGATACGAATCATACCACAGAAAATGTAAATGATACTACACCCCAAAAACGACACTGTGTCGTTTTTGATGCTACACCTTTTTCAGCACCCATTCCACGCAGCCCAACACCGACATGGTATCGGTCTCGGCAACAGGCACTACCATCGTTTGATGCCGCGCATCGGTACTCTCGCTACGGAGTTCAATTCCGTCATTCGCATAAACGGCGCGCTTTATCAGTGTTCTACCACGAAGGGTGACAATGTGAATCCGTCCGTCGAGCATTCGCTCCACTTCGCGCATCAGCACTATGTCGCCACTGTGTATGGACGCAAGGTTCATGCTATTGCCATGAACATCGCATAGCAACCAACCGCCGCGAACCGAGAGTATCTCGTCAATGTCGTAGTCCATTTCGCGCTCTGTACGGCTGCGTATTTCAGCGCGGAGTTCTTCACGATTACAGAAATCTATACGGGTGATTTTCACCGGACGGCACTCGTCGTAGAGTTCGCGCTCATAGAAGTATCGTGCCGATTGCTCGGAGTGATATACTATACCAGCATCAGATTGTGCTGTTTCGTAAATACGCGGCATGAGCCGTCGCTCACACTCTTCGTATGCACGCTCCAACTTGCGCTCGTTAACATTACCTCTTTGATTCGCCCGCAACTCCATTGTGTAGATGGCGCGGTAGAGTTCGTGGTCGGTCATTGACCTGAACTGCTCTGCATAACCGGAAGTGGTGGAGGTGCTAATCATATACTTACTTTTTACGTGGTTGCTTTACTGTGGTTTGTGATTCGTCGTCTGAAAACGGCGTGGCTGCTGCCCGCAAACGGCGCACTCCTTTTGGGGAATCATTGCGGGGAGTGCGGCGAACCGTCACCTCATCTTCTATGGCTTCAACTGTGGTTTCTGCAATGACCTTGCGAACTGTGTCTCGCATGATATTCATAAACACTTCCGCAGCATCTTCCGAAGAGACATCTTCCGCAGCATCACGCTTGAACATACTGCCCTCGCCTGCGAAGAGCCAGTTCGCATTGACGGAATGGATTCGTATTAACGAAAACAGGAGTACCGCATTCGGCATTGACTTCCCCGACTCCACTTCATTGATGTACGATGGAGACATACTGATGCTTTTAGCGAAATCTTTTTGATTGAAGTGCATAGCATAACGCACCGCAACTATCTTCTCGCGCAGATAATCCTTTATTTCGTCGTGAGAGAAATTTCGTAATGACGAATTTTCTTCTTGCATTGTTCGTAATGGCGAATTAGTTTCGCGTTAGCGAATAGTTAAACGATTGTTTAACAAACATACAAACAAATCGGTATGCGAACAACACGGCACATAAATACAATCTCCGGGACGGATGATGTATTTGAAATGGATTTCAGGCGTGACCCGAATGCACGGGGAGTATTAAAGCGGATAGCAAAAAGTCGCAGATGTACCGTTGCTAACATTAGCATCCTTCTGAAACGAGGAAACCCAAAAGTGCTTTCTCTGTTTGCACAATACTACAACGAGAACAAAGCAGCGCGGGCTGCGGCAGAACAGGAGGTACGCGATGCAATCGCAGCATGACGAAATCTGGCTCACCGCCAACGCCGCCGCCGACCTCTGCAAGAAAAGCAAGGTGTGGCTGCATGAATGCCGCAAGCGCGGCGAATACACGTGGCGACAAACAACAGGTCGCGGTGGACTGCAATGGGAAGTTCTTCTACGCTCGCTTCCGGCTGACGCGCAGCTTCGCTATCATGCCGCAACACTTTCACTGCAAACAGTTACTACTACAGACGACGGTATTGCCGACATCGAATCGAAACTCTATGCCGAAGCACCCGAGTACAATCGCCGCAAAGCAGACAAGTACAGAACATTGCTGAACGAGACAGAGAACCTGCGCGGCTCGGCACTGAAATCGTATATCGAAAAATGGAACGCGCAGAACCCCGACTCGGCAACCAGCTACCGCTCGCTGATGCGGATACGCAGTGAGTATGCAGAGCGCGGAATAGACGCGCTGTTGGGTGGCTACGGCAAAACACGCAACCGGACATTGAGTATTGAGCAGGCAGGCGAGTTCGGCGAGCTTTGCGCGAACTACTTTAAAGGGGTGTACTGCACACAAAGCGCAGTAACGCAACAGCAGGCGTGGCACAGCACACGCGGCTACGGATTGGAACTCTATGCAAAGCTGAATCAAGGCGATATAAGTGACTTCGACGCGGTCTTTCCATCAGCAACCACCTTCATGCGAAACCTCGAACGTACCATGGGCGAGAGCGCAATCTTCCTTGCCCGCTACGGCTGGGATGCGTGGAACAGAACCTACGGCAACTTCGTCAACCGCGACTACTCGGCGGTGCGGAGCGGCGAGGTGTGGGTGAGCGACCACCACCAACTCGACATCATGTGCGTAGCGAAGGACGGCACATACAAACGCCCGTGGCTTACTGCGTGGATGTGCATGAAGAGTCACCGGTTTATAGCGTGGCAACTCGCCGTCAGCACACCGAACAGCGACCGCATTATCAACACCTTCGCCGATGGCGTGGCGGATGTTGGGATTCCGAAAGAGGTTCTGATTGACAACGGCAAGGACTACCGTGCTTACGACTTCGCGGGCGGGCGCAAATCAGTTCGGATTGAGTTTGATATTAACAGAGCGACGAGCATCACAGGTCAGCTTGGGGTGAACATCCATTTCGCATTGCCCTACAACGCACAGACCAAACCCATTGAGCGGATGTTTAGGTTCTTTACCGAATGGCTTGCAAAGCGAACGCCGGGCTACGTTGGACGCAACACCGTCGAACGTCCCGCCGACCAGTTAGAGCGACAGATGGAGCGCGGCGAGATACTGAAATTCGACGAGGTTGCGGAACTGCTGCAATGGTTTATCCTGAACGTGTACAACGTGCGTCCGAGCATGGGTAAGAATCATCAAGGACTTTCACCACAGCAACTATGGGAGAAGGAATATCCGGGTCTGCCAAGAGTCCGTCCGGATGCGCTTGCACTTCTACGCACACGTGTCTCCGGCGAACGCAGCATCGGGCGAAACGGCATCAAGGAATCAGAGGCGGACGACTACTACTGGGGCGAATGGATGGAGCCGGCAAAGGGACGCAAGGTGTACATCCGGCGCAGCCCATCTGCATGGCAGAACTGCTATGTGTTCGATGCACGGACAGACGAGTATTTAGGAATGGGAACGCTTGGCGCGTGGTCGTCTCCGGCTATGGCTCGGACGGATTTAGAACGCAGCACAGTGACAGCAGCGAATCGCCGCAAAGCACAGTCACTCCGGGCAACACGTGCAATGCTCAACACTGTGCAAACACCTGACGTACAGGAGCAACTGCGCCACTTAGCAACCTCGCTTGAACATGGAGCGGCAGACACACCGGAGCAATCAGTCAGAAGCGAGAACCGCATGCGGCTTACTGCAATGGACGACATCGTGAATATGGAGCGCGAGTACCGTGCAACCGGCACTGGCGACATCAGCAACATTGTGCCGCAGGGTGAACCCGCACGGCGCATACGACTATGGGAGGAATAAACCATGAATGGCAATGACAGAAGTGTGGCACGGCGCGGCAACTACGACATGAACTTCTCTGCATCGCTTGAGAATCATGCCGCCGCATCATCATCGCATTCGACAGTGCTGCGGAATGTCGCATGTACTGACAAGAGTCGCAACTGGAACGGCACGATGGGCAAACAGTTGAAGCGCGAGCGTGAACGGCTGTTTGGTTTCGAGAAGCCGCCAAAAACACAATAGAAAAATTAGCCCTGCTACCGGACGGGAATCTGAAGCAGGGCTGAACCAACACCTCGCACAATGTGTGCGGGGGCATTAACAACCCAATATACGGAGTAGTAGCGATGAGTAACATCGTGCAACGTGTGCGTGAGTATATGAAGACGCACAAAAACGACGCAGGCAAACACCCGACACAGGATGAGATTGCCCGCAAAATGGGAGTGAGCGCAACAACAGTCAGTCAGTGGTTGCAAGGCAAGTATCTCGGTGATACCGGTGCTATTGACACGGCGGCAGAGCAGATGCTCACACGTGAGCTTGAGCGTAAGGCAAAACCAAAAGTGCGCTTACAATTTGTGAAGACACGGGTGGCAAGTGCCGTGCGCGAGGTGTGTAAAATTGCTCACCTTGATGGCGAAATAGGAGTGATAACCGGTGATGCCGGACTTGGCAAAACTGAGGCAGTCAAGGACTACGCAAAGAACAATGAGGGTGTTGTCCTGATTGAAGCGGACTTGGGGTACTCGGCGCGTAATCTGTTTCAAGAAATCCATCGCCGAATCGGGCTGGACGGTGCGGGCGGCATACGCAAACTCTTCAGTGACATCGTAGATAAACTGAGCGATACTGGTTGGGTTATCATCGTTGACGAGGCGGAGCATCTTCCCTACAAAGCGTTAGAGTTAATCCGGCGAATTCACGATAAAGCCGGAGTCGGTTTAGTACTCGTTGGGATGCCGCGTCTGATAGCGAACCTGCGAGGAAAGCAAGGTGAGTACAAGCAACTGTACAGCAGGGTTGGCGTGTATCGCCAGCTTGATAAACTCGAACTCGCCGATGTGGAACGATTGGTTGTACAAGTATATCCTCAAGCGAACGGTCTCTGTAAATGCTTCCTCGAATGCAGCGACGGCAATGCGCGTATGCTGACGAAACTCTTAGCGCGAACAGTGCGGCTTGAAGCACTCAATCCTGATCAAGGACTCTCGAAGGAGTTGATACGGGAAGCACGTACAACACTCATTGCGTAGGAGGACGTATGAAGAAACGTGCAATGATTACAGGAACGCAGGTTGCGCTGATGCATACGCTGAAGCAGCGATTAGGAATGAACGACGACGAATACAGAGACGCGCTGAACGAGAGTGCAGGAGTGGAAAGCAGCCGCGACCTAACATTCACGCAGGCGCACGACATCATCAACGGTTGGGTCAACATCGCCATTGAGCGCGGAGTATGGCATAAGCCGGAACAGCAGCGCATATCACGACACAGTGCACTTGCCAATCGCACTGGTGCATTCCCAACAGTGCAGCAGCTTGATATGATTGACCGGGAGTGGGCGAAGGTCTCGCGCATAGAGGCGGGCGACGACAGAAACAAAGCACTCGACAAGATGTGTCAGCGGATTCTGAAGAAGCCATCAGTGGCAAACATTCTCCGCCGCGACGTACAAAAATTAGTACGTACAATCAGAGCTATGAAATCGCCAACCAAGCCCGAAGGAGAACATGTATGAGGAACTACGAGATACTAACAACCGGCACTGACTCGAAGAAAATGCTCCGAAGCGAAATGCACACACACGCTGCGGCATCGGCAAGCGAGGCACTTGCAAAGCATATCAAGAAGTTCGACTATCAGTACCTGCACACAGCAAGCATCACTCGAATAAACAGAAGCAGCACGAACGAGATGCCAGTGCAAGCCGACGAGCAGATGGAAGCCGACGGCATCATGCTGGCTAACATCGAATGCAGCAATAGTTAATAAACAACATACCTATCAATAATTACTCAAGGACGAATCACAATGGCAAAGAAGAAGAAATCGAACATCACAAGTTGGGAAGATTGCAAAGCACACCTTGCAAAGGCGGCGGTATTGGATGCCGAGATTGCGAAGGAGACAGCGGACTACAATGCACAAGAGCAAGAGTTACGCAAACTGTTCGAGCAGGGTATCGCGGAACGCAATGCAACGAAGCAGATGCTTGAGAAGGAAATCGAACTGTTCTGTAAAGAGAATGCAGACGTTTTCACTAACGAGCGAACGCTTGACCTTGTGCATGGCACAGTAGGATTCAAGCACACTACACCTGCTGTTACACTGATAGCGGGTATCCAAGAAGAGGGTGCGCTCAATCTTCTGCGGAAGCATGAGGCGGACGAGTTCATCCGGACTAAAGAAGAGATTAACCGCGATGCTATAAAGATAGCGTATGCGGCAGGTAATCTGACTGCCGACGAACTGGAACTGTACGGTCTGCGAATAACGCAAAAGGATAAATTCCATCTGAAATACAATCATGCACTGGAGGTGAGCAATGGCTAAGAGAAGCACGGATGTATCAACAACATACGCACTGCGCGAGCAACCCGCCCACGTTCACCTCGCACAAATACAAGACCGCCTCCAGCAAATCAAGGACTACCTCAAACGAACGGTTGCGGCGGCACTTGAAATCGGTGAGCGACTGACGTATGTGAAAGAGCAACTGCCGCACGGTGAGTTCACGGACTGGTGCTACGACAACCTGCCGGACTACTCAATCCGCACACTGCAACGCTACATGCTGCTGCATGGGATGCGTGACAAGATAGACATTGACGGTAATCTTAGCGATGCGTATAAGGTTCTCCTCTCCGGCTCTGAATCAGCAAAGGCATTGCCTGCCGCATCAAGCGAATCAACACCGAAGGTTCTTAGCCCACAGCGGATTACCATCATTGAGGCAGAGCAGTACGCTCTGCACTTCGACGAGTTTATCGAAGCTGGTATGAGTCGAAACCGGAAACAAAAGTACGGCATGGCAAAAGGCAAGCACGGACTACAACCCGCTATTATCCACGATGGCAAGTACCATGTGTTCGCATGGGATGCGCTCGTTGAACAAATCAAGTAACAAACACAATCACGGAGGAACAGTATTATGAGATTACGAGAAGTTTTAGTATCACCCACCGCACATATCTGCCGCTTCAACAAAGCATTCAAAGCGGCGTTCCACGGGTTCTATCAACAAACGGCGGAGGAAGGTAACGAGACACCGATTGCGCTGATTGAATGCACGACGGGTGAGGTTGAGCGAATCCCGCTGAACATCTACGATGTCACCTTCACGGGCAACCTCATCGTTGTCGATGCCGACACGCTGAGCGAATTCGACCAGACACTTACGAACGCCGAGCTTGCGAACCAGCACAGCATCAGCGAGTACTCACAGTTGCCAGTGAGGTATCAGAATGGAATCACACGCAACATAGCGACGAAAGGGCGAGGCAATGAGTGAGGACAAGAATCCTGATATTACGTTATACGTTCTACACCTACCGACGCTAAAGAATATCCACGAATACCATGTTGTGGCAGTATCCGACAACAAAGACGAAGTGCAGGAATGGTACGACAAGTATGTGGTTGAACCATACAGTGACAATTCGAACTATATCAAATGTCACAGAAAGCACAGTCCGTTAGAGTGGTACGGTTCGATTGACTCGACCGAAGAGTCCGGTATCATTGAAACGCAACTGAATTTGGAATCGTTGATTGTAAACATGAAGTGGCAGGCACTCGAATCGGCGGTCAAAGGATACCGTACTCCTCCTGCTCATCTGCCCGGACTGGATAAGTACATACCAAGAAAACAAACCAAACCGGAGGAGCAGAATGAAACGAAGGTATAAACGGCACGAGGTATTGATAATGCGCGCTGCCAAAATCGAAATGCGCCGACGGAGAGTGGCACACTACGCTAAGATGAACAGGTTGTTTGGTCGACTGGATGAAGAAGCACAGAAGGTGGCAAATTCACTTGCGTCATCTTTGAAGAAAATCAGTATGGACGCTGATAGTACATTGAAGCAATTTCCGCTTGGCGGTATCATCGGAAAACCGATTGAGTTGAAGATAAGTGACTATGTATTCAAGCCGGAGATTCTTCGTGAGCTTAAGGAAGCGATGTCCGAAAACAAGCATGCCGGATGTTTCGGTTTTCAACGATGGTCGCACAAGTACCCGAATCCTAAAGATGCACCTGCCGACCCCAACTTAGAATAGCCACACTTCGCACACAAATCGAGCGTGTGCGATGAAACACACAACCTGCACCAATATCACATAACGAGTAGAAACGGAGTTCCAAATGCCAATCAGCAAATCAGTATTATCAGAAATCACACACGACGACATCAAGCATAACGATCTGCGAATGATCGCCGACGAGCTTGGGCTTGAAGTTGCGCTCTCGTTTTATGAGAAGTTTGCAGGCATAAATATCCTTGTGCCGTTCAATGCTCTACGTGAGTTTCAGATTGAGTACATCAAGAAAAATTACAACAAACTGCACACGAAAGAACTTGCCCTACGATTGGGAATCAGCGACCGAATGGTGCAGGAAGTTTTATTCGAGCATCGCAAGGAGCGTCAGATTGCGTTGCCGATGGACGGCGACTGACGACTGTGATATACAAAATGCAAAAGCCCGTTCGGAGCGATTCCGAACGGGCTTTGTTTTTACCGGTGGTCTTGCCAGCGGACAATCAAAGATAGCCGCCCCACGACCTTACGGTCAGCGGAGACCACCGAACATAGTCGGTGAACGCTCCAGATGGAGCGGGCTTTGATTGTTTTAGGCACTGCAAAAATACGACTAATCGTGAGGTATAAGATAGCGATGTTCAACGAGGTCTGTAATAAACTGCTCTGCATCGTAGCTGCTGACCACAGCACCGCTGTGCAGTTTGACTGCATCCGCTGTTGCATCCATAAACTCCTGAACGGAGCCGCGTGGGTCGAAACTGGTGGCGCGCAGTTGCTCGACCACCTCGTCGTAACTCCGGGCGTTTATCAATTGCCCGGAGTCGGATATTGTAAGAATCATGTGCATCCCGTTATTGACGTGCAAATTTATCATGTCGCTCCTGAATATATGTTTGTTGTTCATGTTGTAAAATTGATTTGAGTGTTTCAAAATTTCCGTTGGTCACCGATTGCGTTTTGCTGAACTCGATAAGCTGTGCGAGGAGTAAAATCCAGTTGCTGATTTTCTCGTATTCCACCGTTCCTGAATGCTGTCTGAATTCCACAGTTCTCTGTCTCCAAAATGACTGCGTGTTAAGTTTATAGTATCTGCTTCGTGATGTGATTGCGTCCTCGATTTCGCGTAGTGAGTTTGCACCGGAAATCGCGGTTCTGTAACCGCGTGTTTTTATGCTCTTGCAATAGTTGTTTGTGTTTGCCCTGCGGCTTGCAGGTAAAATCGAGTCGAGTGATTCCTCAAGTTCTGCGTAATTCAAATACAGATTCTTCCAAGTATTCAAGTCAAAGCCGTTAGCATCGAAATGAATGTGTAGTCCACATGATTTATTCACCATCGCACCCATATCGTTAAGCACTCTGCACACAATCTGAAGTTGGTTTAACCCTTCCTGACCAACAAGTGGTGGGCTAACCAATTCAAATGGATTGTCGCCGGATAATGAGTTGTCGCTAACCACCTTCCAATGATTCCTCGTCTCGTGATTGTATGACTCACCGACACACTCAATCCCTGCTGTATTCAATGCCCGTATCAGCTTTTCCTTATTGACTCCATGCGCCTCAATTTCAACACCGAATTTGTGTGTGAAACCAGTCCAGTTGTAAGCCGCTCCAGCCCTTGCCTGAGTCGCGTTGTTATTATAGCGGCGGGCGTACACATTTTGTACGAATCCGTAGCCCACGCCGAGCATCTGCGCTACCTCTACCCTCGTATGTCCGAGTTCAAATAGCGCAAGCATTTTTGCTGTTTTTGTCTGCGTCGAGTTGATTATTTCCTGAGCCGTCATCGTCGTGTTTTGTTGTTTGTAAATCCTACGCAACACTAACGCTCCTTTATCCGACCCGCAAGTTTCTTTGCAGAAAAATTTCTGCAAGTGGATAAGTAACTCGACAGTGGAAAAGTATCTTAGAGATGCAGAAAAATTTCTGCAAAGTAGCTTGACTTCGCAGGACACGAGCGGTAAGTTAGCAGAGTAATTAATTGATTGATTTACTAATCACAAAACACTATGTTTTACCTCTATAACAAGACCAGCGGAACTTATCTGCTAACCATCACAAATAGCAATCGCGTCGTAACAACGACGAACAAGCACGAAGCCATGATTTTGTACAACCCATCTCAAGTCAAACGCTATTGTAGAATACACAAACTTCACGGTTACGAAGTTTTGAATATTGAAACACCTATTCCCGACGAGTGCAACCCACGTTTGATATTCAGCTCAATCCCCAAACAATTACTCGCACTGGTAGCCGCCAATAAAATTGATGTCGTTAAATTAGCCAAAGCCGAACTCGAAGACCGGGGTGTAGACACCGACCTTATCTAACACAAACTCATATCATAAAGCAGAACCGCTCAAAGCGGTTTTGCTCGTTCACACTCGATCAATAAATAAATGTCACTCACGATCAAAAAGCTATCCCTCATAAAAGAAACCGGTATAATCAATATATCCAACCTGTGCCTCCATGCTGGTTTGTCAGTTAAAACAATTCACTCAAAAATCTCACGCCAAACCGAACTTACACCTGATGAGGCAGCAGCATTATCTACTGCGCTTGCCGATTCTCTAAAGACCCTGAAGCACTTAACACGTTGAGTTCAACTATTATCAAATCTGCCACAATACACCTTTACACCTACTTTACAGTTACTTTACACCTCCACCCAAGCATCACCAATATATGATAATCTTAGTGCCATACTATATGCAATAACCTGCAAGATTCCGGCATATAGCGCAATTCTTGCCAAACTTCCACAGTACGCCCATCTCTTTATATTCTATACACTTACACTCCGTGCTACACTTTACACCTGTGCCGAATTGCCGCATCCCTTACATCTGGGTACTGCCTACATCAAACACAATATGAAGTTTGGTGATGCGACCGATGAAAAAGAATCCTATAATGCCACTGTAAGCGCAGGTAAGATTATTGTTCCTGCGGTTATGGAAGCAAACTCGTATGCCAATGACCCGACATCGCAGTTTTTGAATATATCGTCGCTTGGATTCGGGGCGTGGGAAACCGCACAAGAAGCACGCGGAACCTCGCTCGGTGTATCGTTACAGGTGAACCATGCGTCGTGGTCGGCAACCGTTGTGGCGGCTATGCTTCCCGATGTTGCAGGCGGTAACGGCTTTTGGCTTGATGTGGACCAGTGCCATAGTATCACTGCACAAGTTGCATTCGATGTTGCCGAAGGCGGCAGATTGCGAATGCTCGGATTTTACAACCGCGCCAATGCTGTCAATTTTGAGCGTGCCGCCGGATTGCTTTCCGTTGCTTCCCAGAATGGTATTGCCGCCGACGAAGTGGATGTCACCGAAGCGCAATACCTTCAAACAAAGTTAGGATTCGGCATTGAATGCGAGCAACGGATCTCGGATGGTATCGGCTCGTTTTTCCGTGCAAGTTGGAATGACGGGAATAGTGAGTCATATACATTTACCCAAATCAACTCATCACTGAATCTCGGCGCGGATTTCTCGGGTATGTTGTGGGGCGAAGAAGATCATCATGCGGGTTTATCGTTGGTCTATAATATGCTGTCCGAGGGACAGAAGAAGTTTATCGAGGCGGGCGGTTCGGGTTTTATGATTGGGAATGGCACGTTAAACTACAGACCGGAAATCGTGACGGAAGGATATTACCGCATTGGTCTTATGGATGCTATCGGTGTCACATTTAACTACCAGTTCATTATGAATCCCGGATATGATGCCGATACGGATGCGCTGCATCTTATGGGAACGCGGCTGACCGTGAATTTGTAGCGCAGGTAACGAAGAAATACGATGCGAAGAGCATGTGGCAAAAACGTCATGTGTTCTCCACTACACAATGTCAATGATTCATCTTTCCTTCAGTGATTGAACGTTACTGCCGATGATTGACAGGAATCACCACTTGTTCTGTGAATAACCGCAATGCCCTGCGACACAGACAGGTCATACCCTACATTCAAGTTTTATGCACATACGTTTATCAATCCGAACGAAGCTTTTAATCATCGTTGCTATCGGTGTTGCCGCTCTTGGCATTACACTTCGGGTATCACAGAATAACATTGAAGCATTACGCTCTGCGTTGCTCTATTCCGGTAATAATCTTGCTCTTGTAAAAGCACAAGGAACGGCGGATATGCTGCATGACGGATTACGCGCCGACTACTTTAATGCCCTAGCGTATTCAGGATGCAACAATGATAAAAGAACAGAAATTCTTACAGAGTTGAACGAGCATCTTGAGCTGTTTAAGGAAAGCATTGCATCCGTCCGCCGTAATGCTTCAGGACAAAAGATGAAGGACGCTGTTGAAAATGTTCAGCAACCGCTTTC
Organism: Candidatus Kapaibacterium sp.; assembly: GCA_016788605.1. Classification (GTDB taxonomy): domain Bacteria; phylum Bacteroidota; class Ignavibacteria; order Kapaibacteriales; family NICIL-2; genus JAEUSO01. Next base: position 19,491 of record JAEUSO010000018.1, read on the forward strand.
CGACTACACGGCACTTATAGCGCATGCAGTTCCTCTTGCACTCTCGGATTACCCAAAAGCGGCACTTCTGAAGGATAGTGTTCAGATATTATTCAAGAATCTTGAAGAACCGATGGGAAGCATATCGGATATCATCGAGGAAACATCGGCTTTGCAATCTTCCGAATCGGAAGCCACTGTGCTTTCGGCACAGAACCTGTCCCTGTATGTTGCCTGCGGCGGTATCCTGTTATGTGTTGTCATCGGGTGGTTCATCACTGGCAGGATTGTCACATCGCTCAGGTCGATAACAACCACTGCCAAGAAGATGGAAGGCGGTGACTTCTCTGCACGGGTTACCGTTACATCCCACGACGAAGTAGGTACGTTAGCCCGGAATTTCAATTCTCTGGCAACCAGTATGACAACGGCGATGGCATCTGCCGAGGAGGAAAGAAGTAAAGCGCAACGTATGGCAGATAAAGCTGAAGAACTTAGCCGCAATGCCGAGGAAAACAGCCGCTACTTATCGGATGCCGTACAAACCATGCTCGGCGGGATGAACGAGATTTCGCAAGGTAATCTGACGGTACGTATGGATGTAACCGGCAACGATATGATTTCCGAGTTGTATCAAGGTTTCAATTCAACCGTCGCAAATCTTAATACTGTCATTCAATCCATTGCATCATCAACGGAAACCGCCGCAGATGTAGGAAACCAAATTACAAGCGGAACGGAAGAAATGAGTTGTAATGCACAAGAACAAGCCCATCGGGTTACTGAAATTGCAGCCGCAGTGGAACAAATGTCGAATACGATTGAAGGTAATGCCACACTTGCCGGTCAGGCATCATCATTGGCAAAAGAATCACGTTCAATTGCACTTGCGGGCGGCACAGTAATAAATGAATCCATCAAAAAAGTCAGCGAGATTGCATCGTCGGTGGAGTCCGCAGGAACAACAATACGCAAACTCGGTGAGCAGAGTAAAGAGATTGGGAATATCGTCAGCGTTATCAAGGAAATAGCATCGCAAACAAACCTTCTGGCATTGAACGCAGCCATCGAAGCCGCCCGTGCCGGCGAGCAAGGTCGCGGCTTTGCAGTTGTAGCCGACGAAGTGAGAAAACTTGCCGAGCGGACTCAAAGTTCAACAAAAGAAATAGAGCAAAAAATCAGTAACATCCAAATCGAAACTGATCATGCTGTTGCAACAATGGAAGCAAGCATCGTGCTGGTTCAGGAAGGAATTTCCCTTAGCGGCAATGCGGAAAAATCGCTCGACAACATCGTTCACAGTATTGAACAGGTTGTTGAAACATCGGATTCCATCGCGCGTGCCGGAGCGGAGCAAACAGCAACCAGTGCGCTCATAGCGCGGAATATCGAAAACCTCTCTGCATCATCACAAGAGATGTCGGGTGGTATAGCAGAGGTTGCCCGTGCGATTAGTGATTTGAGCGGCATGACCCACCAACTGCAAGAAATGTCGCGGCAATTCAGAATCAACAAAGCACCGCAAACTATGTTGGTGCACAATGGTACATATCACCATTCCGGTATGCACAAGCAAAACGTATCATAGGTTTGTACCATACAGCCGTAAGGGCAGTATTTTTATGCCATTCCATGACCGATACTCATACACAGTAACCCCGCTCCTTTGGTGCGGGGTTATTTTTTATACAGCATGTCCCTATCCGTTACAATGCCATCCGAAGCGCGTACACGATACTGAATTTTTGAGAAAGGTTGAGCGCGCCGCCGTTCGATGTACGGTAAGGTATTGCCGCTGCATCCACGCCAAGCATAAGCGATACTGCGCCGCCGGGCTGCCACTCCGCGCCAAGCAAAACACGCCCGAATGCATTGCCGCCACTTGTAGCACCAACCACCGGCTGCACCAACGGTGAGAATCCCTCGCCGAGTGCGTTGCTCAGTGTGTAGCGGTATGCCACACCGAATGTTTGCAGTTGCCTTGTGCTTGTGATTTCCTCCGTACCTGTTGCCGTGCGCTCCACACTCATCAGCGAAAACTGTTCATTCGCAATATCGCAACCGATGGCGTGGTCTTGGGCGAGTGAGTACAATACATTCAACGCTGCGTTCGAGAATCCTCCCGTAAAGGCGGTGCTTCCCGCCGATGACATTCCGCGAAGCGAAACGGAGAGCTGGGCATTCTCATATTCAGGTATGAACACCGTATTCACCGGTGCAACCGACACAAGAGGAATGGACTGTCGTAGCATCAATGCCGCACGCAAAGGACTGTTTTTCTGTATGTCCGCTTTGTTCAACATCATGTCCGGCGGAGCTGCGACAATGGTATTCAAAGATGATTGGGCAGACACATCATCCGGTTGATACGGAGCGATAACAGGCGATGCAATAATCGGATGTGACTCGGATAGCGGTGCTTGATTTTTTAGACGATGCATATTCACCATACTCACTCTATTTCCGGTCAGTACCGGTGATGGTGTTGTCATACCCGACTGAACGGATTTCGCTGACTGTTGGTGAATGGAATTCTTCATACCGTCGTGCTGTGTGCGTGCGGTTGCCATGTCCGAGGGCGCGTGCGTTGCAGTGCTGCTAAGGAACATCCACGTGGCAACACTGCCGGTGAGCGCACTAAGAAGAAATGCCGCGCCGCCAAACCACCACGCTCTGTTTGTGCGGGAGGCATTGGCAATGGGCTGGGGCTGAACCGGAACAGGCGGAGGAAGCGCAACACCAAGCCGCAAGAAGATGTCTGCCTTTGCGCCGCTTGGCGGAGTGATGCTTGCCATATCGTTTGCCGCTGCATTCTGCACGCTGCGTTGGTTGCGGAGTTCGCTGCGAAGGTCTTCGCTTTGTGCAAGTGCGGCGAAGAGGTACTCCTCCATCTGATGCGGGAGTGTGCCGTCGGTATAGTCGTGCAGGAGTTGTTGGATGTTTGTCATAGTGCTGCCGCAGGTTCTGCGAATGATATGTGTGTGACGGGCGGTGATACCGTCCGAGTAATCATTGTCATTCGTTCACCTCGCGTATGATTGGTAAGAGGATGTGTTTCAGTTTTTCTTTTGCGCGCCAGACACGTGTGCGGACGGTGTTGATGCTCTCGCCCGTGATTGCGGCGATTTCCTCGTATTCCATCGAGTGGTAATACCGGAGGACGAAGACCTCGCGCAGGTCGAATGATACTCGCTGCAAGCCCTTTGCCACAGCGGCAAGCAAATCCTTTTCTTCAAGATTAGCGTTGAGTTGCTCGCCCGTCATGTCGTCGGAGTATTCTTCGTGCAGTTTTGTGTCGCGCTTGTGGTTCAGGCACAGGTTACGGATGGTTCGCATCAGGTATCCGCCGCAG
>JAEUSO010000190.1 GCA_016788605.1 Candidatus Kapaibacterium sp.
GTGGCATGTCCCGGTCCGGTCATGCAGTTTGCATGCTTGAACGAACAGTTCGCGTATGATTTCCCTTGCTTTATCAGGCGTAAGAATCCGCCATCCGTTAAGTCGTCCTTTACAGCATCCAACCTGTCGCCCCGAAGCTGGTCGTAGGCAATAACAACAATCAATTTTGGTTTTTCGCCAGATTTAAGTGGTATAGCGAATAGTGCGGTAAGTATGCAAAGTATGATAGCGTGTATCTTCATCATGTCCGTGTTTGGGTAAATCAATGGCGGACAAATATACTCGACCAACTTGAAGAAGCGCACGTCAAATCAGGTGCATTCAGAGAATCCTACTATGAAAGCACAGATGCTCAGACCATAACGGGGGTGCGTTCCCGCATGGATTGGATGCGCTTTAATCCATCGAAAACAACGTCGGGTTTCATCTCGACATCATAGCCGGATTCGGGCATCGAGGATTGATTGTTCATGATAGCAAGAACATTCTCAAACTCATGTTGCGCCTCGTCCAATCTATTCAGGTACATAAGCGCGTATGCCTTGTAATTCAAGGCAAGAAGTTGGTTCGGGACTTTATTCAACGAGTATTCCGCCCATTGCAACGCTTCCTGATAGCGTTGTTGCGTGCCGCAGATATGTGCAAGTGTTGCCGAAGCAGAAGCGGCAACAGGAGTGGACAGCGAACCGAGTTCCAATGCAAAGCGAAGTGATTCTTCCGCTTTGCCGTTCATTGACATTCTGCCCAGCGTTTGCCCAAGCTGAAACCACGCATACGCATTAAGCGGCTCGTCTTGCACATGCTGAATAAGCAGTTCATAGTTCCGACGGACTTTCTTTTCCATTTCATCGCGGTCAATGTCATAGCCGGTGTGATAGATACAAAGCGGTGACTGCACAATATGCGCCCCGCATTCAATCAGCGACGGTGAGATTTGCTCATGCACTCTGCCCCGAAATTCAACATTCGGATACCCGTAATTACGAAATACCCGTGGATAGCCGCCTTTGTGGACTTCTGTTGCGTCGTCGGGCTGACGGTGCGGGCTGATAATCGTGCATAGCAATCCACCTGTTTGTTCATGTTGTGCGCGGAGTACATCGCGTATCTGCTGTTGCGATTCTGCTGTCAGGCGTTCATCCGCGTCAAGGTAGAGAATCCACTCGCCCGTTGTGTGTTGCAATGCAACGTTTCTTGCAGCCGCGAAGTCGCCCGTCCATTCGGTGTGATACACTCTTGCCCCGAACGCCTCAGCGAGAGCGACGGTGTTGTCCGTCGAGCCGGTGTCCACAATTACAACCTCATCGGCAATCCTACGAACCGACTCCAAGCAATCGCCTAACCGGTGCGCTTCGTTTTTCACAATCATTGAAACGGAGAGGAACGGTCGTTGCGACGCTTCTTCCACAGTACTCTTTGCACTTTCGTTCATATCAATCTTTGCTATAAGGCGTTGTGCTTCTTCATTCTTCGGTGAAGTACGCAGCACATCAAACAAAATCGCCCGTGCCTCCGCGTGACGGTTCGTACAGACGGCAACATGCGCCAATCCTATCCGGCACTCAACATCGTCGGGATGCAGTAATAATCCTGCCTCGAAATAGCGTGAAGCATTTTCGACATCCGCCAATGCCAAGTAACTGCGACCGATACAAAAAGCAATTCGCACAAGTGGCACTTCGAGCGAACCGACAAGACGCGCCGTTGTATCGTTGCGCTCAATGGCATGATGAACGTTCATGTACGACGCAAGTGCATCGGAATACTCACCGCGCGACGTGTAACATTCCGCCATGATGAAGTGGCTGAACGGCTGGTTAGGAACAAGCTGTAGAGATTCAGCGGCTCGCTCAAGGCACAGCGAGACATTACCGAGACGGAATGCTGCAACCGCGCCATAATTCAATACCTGCGGACGCACCGTTCCACCAACCGGCGCATAGAGTAACGCTTGCTGAATATCATGTTCGGCACCAAGTGGGTTATTCATTGCAAGGTAGGTTTTTGCGCGTTGAAAGTGCAGATACGAATTGGTCGGTTCTGTGGCAATCGCTTGGTTCAGCAGTTCAAGATTTCTGAGTTGTTTATTTCGCATTTCTTCCGGCGAGAGAGCATAGCCGATATGATGCAATGTGATTGCCGACGGGACAAAAGCAAAATCCCACTTTGTCATAGAGTCCGTCACCTGTTCGTGGATGATTCCCTCGAACCTGATTGCCGGATGGTTACGGAACACCCGCAAGAGGAGCGAGGAGAATTGTGTATCGCCGCCATCGCCATGAACAACGGAACGGCAGTTCACTAAAATCCCGGATATAGTTTCCGGTGTCTGTTGCAAAAGTGCGCGGAGTTCCGCCGGATTCAGCAAGCGTTCGTCAGCATCAATCGAAAGAATCCATGGGTTCGTTGCATGTGCCAACGCCACATTACGCGCTGCTGCAAAATCATTCCGCCATTGATACTCAATGACTGTAGCACCAAACTCTTTTGCAATCTCAACAGTTTTATCCGTCGAGCCGGTGTCCACAACAATAATCTCATCGGCAACAGAGGATACCGATTGCAAACACGCAGGGAGCATATGCTCTTCGTTCTTTACAATCATGCATACACTTAGCAATCCATTCGCCATGATGTTCCTTCATCAATAATTCAACTCCTATTGGCGGTTTTGGCAATTACCTTGCCAAGCGGCACGACGGGAAGCCAAATCTGCCGCAGTATATTGAATACGATGTGCATTTTGCATACAGTATCACTTGAATAACTCCTCTTTGACTATGAATTTCTTTGCCCCAACGCTGTATCGCGCTACTATCTTCAACCCGATTGCACCAAACGAAGGAGAGTATTTCCCCGACGGTGGATTAGCAGTGGAACGCGACGGCAGCATTAGTTTTTGCGGACGGTATCAGGAAGCACACGTCCGATATGCCGATGCCGTGACCGTGGATCTGCGCCCTCATATCATCACACCGGGATTGGTGGACACACACGCCCATCTGCCACAGTATGATGCCATAGGTCTTGGTAGCGGTGAAGAACTTCTGACATGGCTTGAGCGGAGAATATTCCCCGTCGAAGAGCTGTTTATGAGCGAGGAGTATGCGTATGCCGCCGCGGTGCGCTTTTTTCGTAAAGCGCTATCCTGCGGGACGACTTCGATGGCAGTGTATTCGGCTCCCTTCTATTCTGCAACGCGATTGGCATTCAAAGCGGCGGCGGAAACGGGAATCAAAGTGTGGATGGGCAAGACGATGATGGATACGAACGCCCCCGCAGCATTGCTCAAACCTGCGATGGCAAATATCCGCCTTTCTGAATCACTCATGAAGGAGTGGCATGAAAAAGACAGCGGTCGGTTGAACTACATCGTAACTCCTCGCTTTGCAGGTTCGTGTTCGCCAACACTCTTAAGAAATGCCGCCGACTTCGCCTCGCAAAACGGACTTCTTGTGCAAACGCATCTTTCAGAAAACAAAAAGGAGCTTGCCTTTATTGCATCGCTGTTTCCGAACGAGATTGACTATACCGGAGTGTATGAATCGTATGGACTTCTCGGCAGAAATACAATCGCGGCACACTGCATCTATCTATCGCCACGCGAACTGAGAGCGATTCTTGATACGTCGTGCGGTGTTGCCCACTGCCCAACTTCGAACCGTTATTTACGCAGTGGCATTATGCCATTGAATAAGTATTTGCAGTCAGGAATGCGGGTTGGATTAGGCAGCGATGTTGCAGGCGGGTATTCATTGAGCGTGATGAACGAAGCACGCGAAGCAATGGAGCAATCCAAAACGTACTCTATGTACACGAGTGAATCAGATGACATAATCCATGCAGGTGAAGCACTCTACCTTGCCACGCTCGGCGGAGCGGACATACTTCATTCTGTGGGAACGACGGGCAATTTTATTGCTGGAAAGGATGCGGATTTTGTTGTTCATGACGGCGCGGAGATTTTCAATGCGACAACAACTGTCGAGCAACCTGAAAACGTTCTAGCACGGCTCTTCTATACGCAGCCCACAGTTCTTGCCACCTACATTCGCGGCAAGAAAGTATATGAGCTTGACACGCTTAATGGAGATGTGCGCCCGCTGCCTTGATTGCCTTTGCCCGTAATTCTTCAAGCGACGCTCCTTTGATGCGGGCACCCGCTGCGTTCACATGTCCACCACCGCCAAAAGCACCCGCCATCAGGTTTGCTGGTATGTTGCCCTTGCTTCGGAACGAACACTTCACTTCGTCCGGTTTCTCGACGATGAGCAGTCCGCACACAACGCCCTCAATACTTAATGTGTTATGGACGAATCCTTCCGTATCGTCTTCACTGCACCCCGTCCGTTGAAACATGTCATGGGTAAGCGTCATAACACAGAGCTTGCCGTTGTGGTGCAATGTCATTGAAGCAAGCGCCTCGCCGAGCATTAACATTCTCGGCATTGACGATGTGTTGAATATCTGTTCGTAGATGCTGACGGGGTCTGCACCGCGCTGCAATAAGTCCGCTATGATTGTGTGTGTCTCCGACGATACTCGCGGAAAGCGGAAGTTGCCCGAATCGGTCATCATAGCGGCATAGAGGTTTGCAGCAACCCCCGAGTTGATTGCCTCGGGATACGAGGTGGCGAGCAGTTTATAAATCAACTCGCCGGTGGATGTTGCATCAACATCATGGATAGCTGCGGAGTAAAAATCTTCGGGCTGGGTATGATGGTCAATCATCACCTTCGTCGCTTCCGATGCGCGGATGATATGCTCCATTTCGTTGATGCGCTTGGGCGTGTTGAAATCAAGACAGAGAATCATATCGGCTTTTTTTATGACGTCGTCGTGCTTCGCCGATTCGTACTGTTGAATATCCTGTGCGCCCGGCAGAAAACGAAGGTTCTTGGGTGTTTGACTGACGTTAATCACCGTCACATTTTTGCGCTGATGGCGCAGGGCAAGAAGCATGGCACACGCCGAGCCGATTGCATCACCATCGGGATTCACATGCGTAGTAATGACAATGTTTCTTGTATGCGTCAGCAGTTTGGTGACAAGGTGAATCGGTTGCTTGATGTGTGCTGTGTTCAATGACATGTTGCTGTATTATGATTCTGTTCGTTGAGTTCGCAGGGTAAGTAGTGTGATTTCCGGCGGAGCGTTGAGACGGAGCGGGATTCCCACCGAGCCGACACCGCGAGTGACATATAACACCGAACGCTTATCATCGGCAATATACTTTCCGGCAATATACGGCGACGACATTCCGCTAAAAGAAAGTTGCCGTCCGGCTAACTCGCCAAGGACAATTTGTCCGCCGTGCGTATGTCCGGCAATCATCGCATCCATTCCGATACGGGAAAATTCAGGGAAGCGGTACGGGCGGTGGCAGAGCAGTATCGAGCATAGCTGCGTATCTATTCCACGAAGCATATTTTCTAATTCTTTCTCGTGTGTGAATCCATCAACAACATACTTCCCCACGCTGTTTATGAACGGGTCGTCAATACCAAGCAACTGTATTGATGTGCCTCCGGTATGAATGCGTGTATTCCCGTTTCGCAGAAACCGAATGCCGCACTGCTCAAGCAGTGCGGTGACACGTTCTACATCTTGTGAGAAATAATCATGGTTGCCTGTCACCGCATATACTCCAAGCGGTGCATGAATCCCCGCCAATGCCTCACAGCATTCGAACACTTCATCCGTCCTGTTGTTGATAAAATCACCCGGAAGCAGGATGATGTCTGGCTTCTCGCTTTCTATCATCACCTTATGTCGTGCAATGTCATTCCTCAGCATGAATGGTGATGCATGGATGTCGGAATAAACGGCAACCCGCACGCCGTCGAACGCAATGGGAAGACGCGGAATGGCAAAGTCCACCCGTTCAATCAACGGAACTTCATGATCGTGGGTGATAAATGTTCTTGATGAAACAATCGCACCGATTCCTGCAAATGCAGACGTACTCATGAACTCGCGCCTATCGGTACGTAACTGCTCACCTGATGCCACATTATTATTTTTCTTCTTTGGCGCATACATCAAACGCCAGACCTTCTGTATTCCGCTCCACCCGACTACGGCGAGCAGTGCACCTGTTACAGCAAATCCCAACACCCACATCCAAAACCAAAGCCCGACCGGTAACGCAAGCCGTAAAGATTTATAGAAAAACAGATAATACACAAACGGTAGTTGGGAACACAGGATAACAATGATTGCTGTAAACGTTGCGGACCGAGATAGAATTACCTTGCGGGAAACACGTCGAAGATGCAGTGCGCCAAGGGTAAGGAGCACAACAAGAATGAAGTATCCGCAAAGCGCGGCGATAAGAAATGAACTTGCGTTTGGCATTGATGGGCGGGGCGTGATTAGATTTGCGACACACGAAATTACTTGAACATCCCCGACAAACACGCCCACTATGGCTACGACCCCATCCGGAATTACAAAATCAACCATTCTCAAGTACGCGCTTATCGCGGTGGCATCGTTGTTAGTTGTGGTGGTGGGCTGCGATAAAATACTGATGCCGTTTATCGTCAGCACGTCAAAGACCATTAAAGTGCCGAGCGTGGTCGGGAAGCAACGCCAACAGGCGATGGACTTACTTGAGTCACAAGGACTGACGGTGTCGCAAGACCAGATTATTGAAGTGTATAACGAGAAAGTCCCCAAAGATCAAATCATCATGCAGATGCCATTTGCGGGGTCGGATGTCAAGGAAGGAC
>JAEUSO010000191.1 GCA_016788605.1 Candidatus Kapaibacterium sp.
GGGCAGGAATCGCACTCCGGCAAGGACCGAGCGCACCCGCACCGGCTACACCTTGCCGTACGGCATCAGCTAAGTTTCCCGCCGGTTACCGCATTCATGCTAGATTATCAAGTTGGCATCGTCGCCCCTGCCCGTCACCCGAAGCGCGTAGGCGTACATCCGCTTGGAATGGCGGTCATACACCTCGCTGAATACCGCATCGCATAACGAAGCATCGCTGTGCGCCAGGGCAAGCAATTCGCTGTCGGTGTATGTGCTGAGGTGGTTCTGCATTTGGTATGGCAAACGTCCGGTATAATCTCGTGTAGGGTGTGGTTTTGCGCCTGTTATCCCCCAACGACACGCCGCGTCGGATTTCATCACAGAAAACTTTTTCTTATCCCATCGCCCTCTGCAAAAAGGCAAGCATCGGGTAGCCCGTGCGGAAGCCGTCCAGAATACTCTTTGAAAGCGATGCGGATTGCAGCGTTCTATCGGCGAGCGGTATTTCGGTGTGATAGCCCTTCATTTTCAGGTAGTCCGCCGCAGGGCTGTCGCGGTCGAATCCACGCGGAACGTTGCGGAGCGCATCAAACGCACGCACACCGTCGGGAAACTGTTTGCGGAAGGGTTTTGCCTCTACAATCTCGCGCCATACGTCGTAGTCCGTTTCTATCACCGTTCGCAGGCGGTGCAGGTCGGGCGGCATCGGCATATACACACCGCAACCGCAGAAGGATACGTCGCCCGGCTGAATCTGCACATAGTATCCCGTACCGTCTTCTTTCTTGGCGGCGTTGTGGCGGATAAGGATGAAGAAATTGGTTTTGTAGGGCGATTTATTTTTCGAGAACCGCACGTCGCGGTGAATGCGCGAGATGCACTTCTTCGGCTCGGGCGCATTGGTGGCAACAGCACCGTCGAAGAGCGAGATGCCGTCAATGAGTGTCGCCGCAAGGTCAATGATATTCTGGCGTGCCGCTTCGTAGGCGGGTCGGTTGCTCTCGAACCAGTCCTTTGTGTTGTTCGCGGCAAGTCCGTTCAGGAAATCAAGTGTTGAGAGATGAATCATACGATGCTTCTGATGATGGTTGAATGATGTTATTGGCGAATCCGTTACACCCGCAAACCGCTGCCGCCCCGAATAATACCACGGCAAGAATCACTGCCGCATGTACACTCGAAGGGCGAGCTGAACTCGTCGGAAATCTGCGCGTAGTCCAATGTCAGTTCTTCGCCGCATTCTATTGCGCGGAGCGCTATAACATCCAACCCGCGATAGCCCGTATTCGGCGAACAACTGTGGTTTTGCGGAGCCCAATCGCACGGATTGTCGCTCCAAAGAATATATATGCCGTTGCCGAGCGAAATCGCGTAGCGGTAAAACTCCTCCTTCTGTTCCGCACTCCATTCGCGCTCGATGTATGCGCGTGTCACAAGCCGGTGGTTACGCCCCTCGCCCTTGAAAATGAGTTCGCCGACGGTAATATCGCGCCGCGCACGGATGCCGTATCCTTGCAGACCGTTTTGCACAATCTCGTGGAGCGGTTGCTTGCTCCGGTGTCTGCTGATTCCTTCTTCAACAATGCGGTGCAGAAAGCCCGCCTGCCCGATGCCGTCGTATTCAAGAATGTAATCCGCCGAGCCGCGCTCGTTGCCCGAATAGAATACCGAACACGTGAAGTTCAGTTCAAGAAACCACGGTGTTCCTGTATCGTCCACACGAAAGTCCATGCGTGCATATCCGACACCTCCGAACGTTGTGAATATCCTGCATGCCGCATCGCACAATGCTGAATCGAGTGCGGCATCGGTACAGGGAACGTTTGCGCCCGGATGCAACGCCGATGTTTTCAGTGCGTAGGTTTTGTATGCCGTGCCCTGTGGGAACACATACTCAACGGGAAGGAACGCCTCGCAACCGCCATCGGCATTCGCAGCAACTAACACCGTGAACTCGCGCCCCGCAACGTACTCTTCCGCCAACACTTCTTCGTAATCGCGGAAGAGGATTTCGCACTGCCGGATTGCATCGCCACCCGTGGCAACAAGCGAGTGCTCGTCCACACCCAAACTATCGCCCGCTTTTGCCGGCTTCACAAACAGCGGATACCGCAGCGAGCGCGTCTCGGTTATGATGTCGCACCCCTTCCGCAGCAACGCCGAGGCGGGAGTAGCCACGCCGCATGAATACGCAGCATACTTCATTACGGGTTTCGGCGGATCGTAGAGTGATGCCGTGGGTCCGGTATGCGGCAGGTTCAACATTGCAAGCGAGTGAATGACATCAATCGAGGGAACATCCCATTCCAGATACCCTTCGCAAAGATTCACGAAGCAATCGTATCCCGCGTGTTGCAGCGCGGCAAGTTGTGCATACACGGTGGTCTTCCGCAGATATACCTCGTCCACCTGCCAGTCGGGCACAAGCGGCGCAAGATGGCGCGGCGGGTCGTAATGGCGGTAGTCCACCGTCGACTGCGAGTAATCAGGTTGCAGGATGCAAATCTTCATTATGCTGCGGTATAAGAATCATGTGCCGATGGTGCGTAGAGCGTTGTGTGACGCGCCACCGCTTCGTCGAGAATCGCACGGATGAGCGAAGCATACGGCACGCCCGCATACCGCAGTATCGCACCGATGGACGTATAGTTTTCGTCCTCGCTGAGTCCGCATTGTGCGTTCACTTCCAATACATACAGTGTGTCCGTTTCCGTATCGTGGCGAATGTCTATCCGTCCGTAGCCCGTACCGCCCACGGCGTTATAGGCGGCAATGCTCAATGCGGCGCACCGTGCATCAATATCAGCGGCAACCGGAGCGTATTCAAATACAAACTCACCGTTACTCATGGGTTGTTCTTCGTCGTAGGTTTCCCATAGCCGGTCGAATGACAAGAACTGCTCGGCGGGTGCAAGCGACGGATGGAACACCCGCTCCACTGCGTGATGGTAGTGCGGATTGCCGGAGGGCGATGTGACAACAAGCGTTGTGTATTCTCTTCCTGCTATGAACCGCTCGGCGATAACACCGTCAATATCGAGTTTCCATCCGTGGTATCCTTCGGCGATTGCCTGCATCACGGCGGCGCAATCCTCTTGGTGTTCCACAACATTCTTCACACCCAACCCCATGCTTCCCCCTGATACAGCGGGCTTCAGGATAAGCGGTGCGCCGAGGTCGTGAAGAAGAGTTGCTGCATCGTCTGCATTCATCACATGCCGCCACGGCGGAGTAGTCACACCGTGTTCGTCGAAGCAGGTTTTCATCGGTGCTTTGGATGTGGTGGCAGCATAGTAGTATTCGTCCGCACCGGTTGTGGTAATGCCCGCCTCGCGCAATGCGCGGATAACCGATATGCCCGGAGTGCCGTTCACCTCGTCGCCGTCGCAAAGGTTTAGCGCAAGCGGTGTGTATCCGGCGGGCGTGTGGTTGAGGATGGTGGCGATTGCCTCGCCGATGCCGTTCATCCAAACCGGAAGCCACTTCCACTCAGCCCCCATCCCGTCAAAAACGCGTGTATATTCCCCGATGCTTTGCGAGTAATCGTTGTAGTACTGCACGTTGGCATCGTCGGATGCGTTCATGGGCGCAAGCACCCACACAAACATATTCTGCGGATCAAAACTCATGGCGTGGCACACAGTTGCACGTTCATCAATCGCACGGCTGTAGCAGTGCGTCCCTTGTACGGTGCAAGTATAGTATATTGGCGGTGAAGCGCGTTCGGCTCAATGAAGAAAAAGCCGGTTTCGCTATGGATGAAAGTCATCCGTGATTACATGAAGTACATACCCGCCACGGCACACTCGACATAGAAAGAACACAATGACCCACGACGAACTGCAAACCAAACTCGAAGAACTCGAAGCACTTATTCAGAGCAGCTCTGACTATGCTTTTGCCGAAACCCAAGCACGCGAACTGCTTGCAGAAAATGCTCTTATCAATGAACCGGAACTCCACTGCCGCATCCTGCTTGCTCTCTCAGAATCTCTGCGTCGGCGTGGCATGGCACAAGATGCATTGCCGTATGCCGAACAAGCACTTACTCTTGCCGAAAGAATAGAAAGTAAAAAACTGCAAGCCAAAACACTCGGCAATATCGGGACTGTGCATGCGAATCTCTCGGACTATTCCCGTGCTTTGGAGTATTACGATAAGGGATTAGCTCTCCATGAAGAACTCGGCAACAAAGCAGGCATGGCAGCACATCTCGGCAATATCGGGAATGTGCATGCGAATCTCTCGGACTATTCCTGTGCTTTGGAGTACTATGGCAAGGCATTAGCGCTCAATGAAGAACTCGGCAATAAAGCAGGCGTGGCAAGTAATCTCGGCAACATCGGTCTTGTCCATCAGAATCTCTCAGACTATACCCGTGCCTTAGAGTATTCCGGTAAAGCATTGGCTCTCGATGAAGAACTCGGCGATAAAGCAGGCGTGGCAATATGGCTCGGCAATATCGGGAATGTGCATTGGCATCTCTCGGACTATGCCCTTGCCTTGGAGTACTATGGCAAGGCATTAGCACTCAATGAAGCACTTGGCAATAAAGCAGGGATGGCAAGTAATTTCGGCAATATCGGGCTTGTGCATTGGCATCTCTCGGACTATGCGCTTGCCTTGGAGTACTATGGCAAGGCATTAGCACTCAATGAAGAACTCGGCAATAAACGAGGTGTGGCAAGTAATCTCGGTAACATCGGTATTGTCTATCATTCTCTCTCGGACTATCCCCGTGCCTTGGACTACTATGGCAGGGCATTAGCACTCGCAGAAGAACTCGGCGACAAAGCAGGTGTGGCAAGACATCTCGGCAATATCGGGGCAACCTACGCACAGCAGGACTTCGAGGGGTATAACCCTGAAAAGGCAGAGGAATGCCTCCTGCGGTCTATTAACCTAATCACAGAAATTGGAGATAAAGCAGCATTGATTGAATTTCACAAAAACTTATCTGATCTTTATGAACAAGAACAACGATTGGAAGATGCTTTTACACACTTCAAAAAACACATTGCGATAAAAGAAGAAGTAAATGTTGAGGAAGTAAAGAAGCAAGAGGCAATACGCGAACAACGCAGGCAAGCCGCCGAGCGCGAAAAAGAAATTGAAATAGAGCGCACCCGTGCCACAGCCGAGAAACGTATCCTCAATAACATCCTCCCCGAAGAAATTACTCAACGCCTGATAAAAGGTGAAAATCCCATAGCTGATACCTTCGATTGTGTTTCGATTTTGTTTATGGATATTGTGGATTTTACAAAACTCTCGACAACTATTTCCGCGCAGCAACTTGTACACTTGCTCAACGCCATCTTCTCTTCTGCGGATGCTGTGATGCGAGAGTTCGGTTTGGAGAAAATCAAGACCATCGGCGATGCCTACATGGCAGTAGCCGGCGCACCGATTATGCAAGAAGACCACGCCCACCGCGCCGCAAACGCCGCACTGAAACTGCTTGAAGTAATGAAGAATCTTGAAGTCACCTTTCCTGATTCATTGGGTGACAAATCATGGATAGCATCGTTACCAGAAATCCACGTCCGCATAGGAGTACATTGTGGTCCTGCGGCGGCAGGTGTAGTTGGTGAGAATAAGTTTCTGTATGATCTCTGGGGCGATGCCGTGAACACGGCAAGCAGGATGGAAAGTCATGGTGAAGCAGGAAGGATACATGTGTCGGATGATTTTAGGAACTTGCTCATTTCGACTCCGCTCAACGAGCAGGCAATCACATTCATCCCTCGCGGCGAACTCGACATCAAAGGCAAGGGAATGATGAAAACATATTTCTTGGAGAGAACTTAATGACATACGAAGAACTGCAAACCCTGCTAACACAAGCGGTAGAATACAGCAACACAGGCAACTACGATGAAGCCGAGCGGCTGGCAAACGAAGTGCTTGCAGAACTCGATAAGATTCCCGACGATTCCTTCACCCTCTCCATCGGAGAGGGACGGGGAGAGGATTCATTACCCGTCATTGGAGAAGGTCGGGATGGGGTTATCGGCGCAACCCAAGCCCTCCGCGCCCACGCCACCCGCATTCTCGGTGTAACATCTACACATCGTGGCAACTACGCCACCGCACTCAAACTCTTCACCGCCGCGCTGAACATAAACGAATCAACCCACGACCGCGAAGGAATCGCAAAAACACTTGGCAACATCGGGACTGTGCATTGGAGTGTCTCCGACTATCCCTATGCTTTGGAATACTATGGCAAGGCATTAGCACTTGATGAAGGACTCGGCAACAAAGCAGGCGTGGCAATTTGGCTCGGTAACATCGGGCATGTGCATGCGAAACTCTCGGACTATCCCCGTGCCTTGGAGTATTACGGTAAGGCATTAGCACTCGATGAAGAACTGGGCAATAAAGCAGGAGTGGCAAGACATCTCGGCAGTATCGGGAATGTGCATAACAAACTCTCGGACTACGACCGAGCATTGGAATACTACGGCAAGGCATTAGCACTTGATGAAGAACTCGGCAATAAAGCTGGCGTGGCAAGACATCTCGGCAACATCGGGCTTGTGCATAGGAATCTCTCGGACTACGCTCGTGCATTGGAGTACATGGGCAAGGCATTGGCACTCGATGAAGAACTCGGCAACAAACGAGGCGTGGCAATTTGTCTCGGCAACATCGGGATTGTGCATAGGAATCTCTCGGACTATCCCCGTGCATTGG
>JAEUSO010000192.1 GCA_016788605.1 Candidatus Kapaibacterium sp.
CGGCGGATTGATGGCAAACAATCCTATTGAACAAACCGACGAGTTCAATCCCGATATTGTCTTGGCAGTGAACACCACCTCGCCGTTGCTTGGCTCGTCGGAGCTTAACAAGCCGTGGAACGTCGCCGACCAAGTGGTCTCGCTGATGATGTTGGAATTCAACAAGCGGCAGCAGGGGCTGTCCGATGTTATTCTGACACCGGACATCGGGTCGCATAGTAATAGCGATTTCACCAACCTTGATTCGTTAATACGAAAAGGGCGTGAATGCTACCGGAGCGCAGCAAACGACATACGCCGGCGTTATGATAACCTTCTTGATTCATCGGTATCACGAATGATTGATTCGTCGGTACCGTCATCGTTCCGCCGGTTGCCGCTGTTGCTGGATGATGTGCTTGCAAACATTTCCTCGTTGATGCCCGGTCAGGCAAACCGTATGGACATTCAAACTGTTGTGCGTACAGCCCTTGTGAATAACACTGTCCAATCAATACGGTTCACCGTGCGGGGCGACACACTCTCCTGTGCGGCAATCCCATTTCCGTTGGTGCGTGATGTTGTTGTTGAAAGTATTGACACCGCCCGTTTGCCAAAGAGCCGTTTATTTCAACCCATGCGCGACGATACATTGTTGCAACCGTTTCGCGGCAAACCGGCTACGAATGCGCTTCGTACCACATTGCGTGAATCGCTGACACGGCATTTTCGCACGCGGGGTAATTCGTTTGCCACTATTGTCTCCATGCGCTACGATACCGCTTCGCAATGTATTCGCTGCATTACCGACGACGCTCCGCTCCGCTCGATTCTCATACGCGGAAACAGTGCTGCAACCGACCTCTACATCCGCCGTGAACTCGGCTTCGACGAAGGCGATTACCTTAACGTAGAAAGTGTGGTAAGAGGATGGGAGAATATCCTCAACACCGACCTTTTCTCCGATGTAAGTGTACAGCTCCGCCGTTTGCACGAGCAGAACTCCGGTGTGGCAATGAAGCTCACCGTCCACGAGAACAGCAATCAGGCGTTACGTATCGGCGGACGCATTGATAACGAGCGCAACACGCAAGGAACTTTGGATTTTATACAAGAGAACATCTTCTCGTCGGGAGTGCGGATGGATCTGCGTGTAGGCGGAGGCAGCCGCAACAGTATCGGCTTGCTGCGCTTTGATATTCCCCGTATCCTGAATACCTTTTGGACTGCCGCACTTAATGGCTATTGGAATGCACGAAACGTCTATCTCTATAACTCCGCCGGCGACCTGCCACGCAATCAATTCGACCGTTTTCGTAATGGAGAATACAACGAGCAGCGTGCCGGTGTGAGCATCCTTTTTGGCAGGCAGATCCAAACCGACGGTCGCATTGCCATAGTGGCGCGCTACGAGCAGCAGCGTGCTTTCCGCTTTGGCGAGTTCAACCCCGGCGAGCGCAATTTCCGACCGCTTGGGGCAGTCAGTTTCAGCAGCATCTTCGATACCGAAGACCGTGCGGATTTCCCCGTTCGCGGGCGTGTGATTTCGCTACAAATGGAGCGCACATTCCTTACCAACGACGACGCGCTTCAGTTCACAAAATTCGAGGCACGGATACGCTCCACGTGGTCGTTCGGTGCACACACATTCCGTCCGTCGCTCCATATCGGATTTGCCGAATCCACACTTCCCCTGCCGGAGTTTTTCAACTTCGGCGGACAGGACGGATTCTTCGGTTTGCGCGAAGAGGACGAGCGTGGCAGGCAGCTCTTTCTCGGTCAGTTCGAGTACCGCGTCAAGTCGCCTGTGAATATACTGTTCGATACATACGTTTCCCTCCGTTATGATTTAGGTCGTGTGTGGTCGAACATCGAAACAATCCAACTGGCAAACTTGAAGCACGGCATCGGTGCAACAATCGCACTTGATACACCGCTTGGTCCGGCAAAGTTCTCGCTCGGACGCTCATTTTTCTTTTTAGACGATCCCGAAACCGTTGTCACCGGTCCGCTCATTGCGTATTTCAGCATCGGGTTACGCATCCAATAACATTACAGCAATCACATCCAACGAAACACACTCCCTATGAACACACTTATCATCGTACGCCACGCAAAATCCGGTTGGGATAATCCCGACCTCAAAGACCACGAACGCATCCTTACTAAACGCGGCAAAACCGATGCACCGCTCATGGCTGTACACCTGAAGCACCTGCTCGCACAGCATAATACCCCGCCGGAGATAATTATCAGCAGTTCGGCTGTTCGTGCATTGGATACTGCACGCATCTTTGCCAAAGAGTTTGGTATTGATGAACAAGCAATAGATGTCCGCCCGGAACTCTACCTGCCTGATGTCAGCACACTTCTTGATGTAGTGAACACCATTGATTCACGCCGCAAATGCGTTATTATATTCAGCCATAATAATGGTGTAACGGACTTTGTGAACTACCTCTGCGGCAGCGACATTCTGAATATCCCGACGTGCGGCATTGCTATAATCAATACTCCCGTCTGGAACGAAGTATCTCAAGGCAACTGCACACTCGCAGCATTTGAATATCCGCGAAAAATAAAGGGAGATGTATAGGGGAGAGTTTGGAAGGAGTATATATTGGAAAATCTCTCGATGAACGGCATTTAAAAATTATGCATTTCAACTACGGAACAGATCAAAATTATGTCCGATATACTGAAGTCATCATTTCAACATTTGGTATCAGCATATACTGATGATATTGAATTGAACGATTCACTTTGGATTGATATTGTCACTGCATATTCGGAACAATGGAGGCATTACCATACCTTGTGTCATCTTGAGTTAATGCTATTGGAATTACAGAACGTGAAGTACTTGATTAATGATTGGAATAGTGTGCTCTTTGCGCTCTTCTACCATGATATTGTATATCTGCCTACTCGAACTGATAATGAGGAGGTGAGTGCAGTGTTTCTATCCCGTGTTCAAGATATACTTGGAGTGCCACACAGATGCAGAGTGCAAAGCGAAGAGTTTGTTCGTGCAACATCAGGTCATACACATACTACTGAGATAGATAAAGGTCTGTTTCTTGATGCAGATCTTGCCATACTCGGACAGGAATGGGAAAAGTACTCATTGTATGCAGCAAATATCCGACGCGAATACGGCATGTTTTCAGATGTTCAGTATAACGAAGGACGTGCGGCAGTACTGCGTCGGTTTCTAAACATGAAGTTTATCTATTCAACAAATGAGTTTCGAGATCGCTATGAAATCCGAGCAAAAGAAAATTTGCAGCGTGAATTGAGTTCCTCATGAGAGTATCTCACACCCTTTCCCGCGCACGGGCAAGCACTGCCTCGATATACTCGCGCAGTTCCGGCGGCTCAATGACCCTCATTGCATCGGCGTATGTAAGGAGCCACCTGCCTAAATATGCCACCGTAGGCGAGAGAAACGTCATCAGCACGCCGTCCTCGCGCAGCTCTTCTTCCACAAAACCATAGTTCATCCGGTTACGCGTAAAGCGTGCTGCGGATTCGTCGAATAACACACGCGCAGTAATAGGATTGTCGTTGCTGAACCGCTCGTTCAGATAATCCACAAGATGGAAATCCGGTCGTGGGGAAAAAATAGCATCGGTTGGGTAAAGCATCCTGCACCGGTCTAAACGGAAGTCGCGGATTCCCCTCCGCAAACGGCAATATGCAATGCAATGCCAGTGGTCGGCATAATGGATGATGGCAAGCGGTTCAACATCGCGCACCTCCGCGGTCTGCCTGCCAAGTGCATGGTACGTCAACGTCATCACCCGCCTGTCGGCTATCGCTTTTTGAAAATCGGAATACAACGTGCCGGACACCGTGCCAGCATACGCCGAGCCATGCAGCGAAACGATTGCTGTTGATTCTTGTATCGAATGAATCCTGTCCTTCGTTGTTTCAGGTATTATAGAAAGTATTTTGGCTATCGCCGTTCTTGCATAGTGATCAAGGTCTTGCGCCGGCGAACTCTTCCGCAGAAATTCCGCCGCCACAACAATCGCCGCCGCTTCTTCCTCGCTGAACATCACAGGCGGCAGGTGATATCCCCGCACAAGCGAGTATCCAACGCCCGCCTCCGATGCAATCGGCACACCAGCCGCACACAGCGTATTCATGTCGCGGTAAATCGTGCGGCTTGTCACACCAAAATGGCGGGACAAATCTTCGGCTCGAACAACGCGCTTGCTATGAAGCATCAGCACAATGGCAAGCAGCCGGTCTAACTTCTGCATTTCTTCTTCGTCAGGTGAGAAACTATTGCTGCGAAAATAACCGGCACCGCCCCATGCACTCCGCTCCTTACCTCACTATGCCGGAAAGTGCAGTCCGCTTTCATCACGTACAGACGTGTTGCGGCGCGCCTCTAATACCGTGTGCAAAACTCCATGAGATTCCTCGCATCCAATCCTGCTCCTGCCGTTGAGTGAAAGAGGATCTGAAAAAGTGCACTAAAGTCGGAAGAGATTACACTATGAAAAACTGAATTACTGTCTGAATCCGATAACAGAATGTACGTAAGGAATACACGAATATCACCTTTCATTTTTGCCGTATGAAAAACAGATTCTATGTTTATGTGTCATTAGCAAAACTCACCGGAAGAAGTTCTATGAATGTTGTATGCTCGGTTCTCTGTTTGTTTGTTGTGTTCGCGCCCGCTCTGCTCGCGCAGAATAATTATTACTGCCGTGGCTATGGCGGAATATTTGCCGGAAACCTGCGGATAGGCGAGCCGGCGCAAACGCTTGTCGCCGATCTTCCCAATTCGTATGGCAACACCGATATACGCATCATGTTCCGCCGCCCCGCGTTCGATTCCATGCCGAAGTGCAGCATTGCAAAGCGTCCGTGCTTGGTGTTTGTTCATGGTGGCGGGTGGGTGGCAAACGGCAGTTTGGATGCGTGGAAGTTTATGTCGGATTCGCTCTCGCAATTCTTTGTTCCCGATGGTTTTATCACGGCAAGTGTGAAGTACCGCTTAGGTATTGGCGGAGGTAACGAAGTCCTGTTCCTGAGTAACAACGGTTGCCTCATTAATCCGCTGTCGGATGTTACCAACGCTGTCGGTCGTGCCGCACACGATGTGCAACTCGCCGTGCAGCACATCCGCCGGAATGCGGATTCTCTCGGTATTGACACAGCCAATATCTTCCTCTTCGGTGTGTCGGCGGGCGCGTATAATGTTATCAATGCGGCATACCTCGAAACCGGCGATAAACTCTACAATTGGACGATGCCCGAACGCGCAAGGGTGAAAGGTGTTATCGGTTTTGCCGGTGCCGTTGTAGATACGGCGATTCTTTCGGCAGCCGACCCGAAAGTCCCGTTGTTCTTTCTGCACGGCACGTGCGACCGCGTTGTTCCGTTCAGTTCGGGGCGTGTGCTGCAATGTGCGGATATTGCTCCGTTCAAGTTCAATGTCCACGGCAGCGAGGCGATGTACCGCCGCGCACAAACGCTTGGAATACCGGCACAGCTTCACGCCGTCTGCGGAGCCGACCACGATGCAGGGACAACTGACATAAGCACTGTATTCTATTCCATCTGCCGCATTCGGAATTGGCTTGCATCATTGCTCTTCGGCGAGATACCCGCCACAACAAGCGAGTACCGCTCGTTGAGGGATGCCACATGCGGCGCACCTGCGTGTTCACCTATTCTCTGCCGCGATTCCGTCGAGAGATTCTTCCTGCTTTCCGTACCACCAGTACCTGCCGTGTCGGCTCAAACAATCACAATCTCACCGCAGCCGGCGGGGTCGGTGATACAAGTTATGAATCCGAACACCGAAGCCATCGCGTACACCCTTGTTTCGATGCTTGGCATTCCGCTCACGGATGGCACACTTGCAAGTGGGTTGAACTCGATTGACGTTTCGATGCTGCCGCAGGGAAGGTATCTTCTTCGCGTCATGCAGAATCAGTCGCAGTACGTGCAGTGTGTGAGTATTGTGCGGTAAGGAAGGATATTCTTCCACTCAATCTTAAAACGCCTTGCAACTTAGGAAGTACAGCCGTTGATTGATGCGACCGAGAGCTTCGTAGGAGTCGGTGCGCCAGTTGTATCGCGGAAGCGAGGTTTCGTCGCACATGTAGGATACCCACAAGTCGTTCTTTTCAACTTTGCGAAAGACCAAACTCGTGGTGGTGGTAAAGGCGAATGTTTCGCTCTTGGGTTTGCGGGCGTATTGTATTTCGGGATTCAGGTTCATATTCAGCAAAGTGCGTTTGCCATTGATGGAAAGACCGCAGTCGGTATCGCACCCGAAGTGCAGGAGTTCCGCGCCGTCGTGGGTGAAATACGGTCGTCCGTTGTTGAGTTGTCCCGAACCGTATTGCGCGCCGTTCATCACAAGAAGCCACACGCCGTTCATCATGGCGCGGCAGCCGTAGATTGCTTGCGACGGATGCAGGGCAAGTCCATCCAAACGGTCGAACACACGGCTGACAAGCGGCTGGTTAAATTCTTCGCCGAAGAGAATCGCAACCATGCCGATACCTTGCGAGGCAAGCACCGCACATGCAGTTCCGCTCAGGTTGCACGCGGCTTCGGTGATGTTATTGAACACACCTGCGATTTCCTCCTCGCCGCGATACACACGCCATTGCGTTCCGCTCCGTGCGGCATACATGA
>JAEUSO010000193.1 GCA_016788605.1 Candidatus Kapaibacterium sp.
CAAGGATTGAGTACCTCGAAACGTCTTGTGATTGTGAAGTAATCACGGGCGCGGATATTCTGCAACCAAAGGGAATGCTTCAACGGCATTCCCTTTTTTTATGCTCATCATTCTTAATGGTGTGTGGGAATTGGGATAGCATCTATAGAGTTGTTTTTACTATGCGGCTTCTTCCGCGTACATGGGGCGTAAAATATCACACGCTCGGTGTGCAAGAGGCGTAGCTGTGTTTATCCGCGAGTGCGCGGAGGAATTGCATCGCGGCTAGGCATTGTGGGAATGTTGGGTCGTTCATACGCATCAGTGATGCGCTTCGTTGCAGCATTCGGTGGAAGCGGCGCTTGTTGAGATGCAGTAATCACACGGTAAAGGTCGTGGTCTTTTGCAGCGGGTTGTTCCTGGGCATCTATTAATGCCTGCATTTCAGAGTCGGTTGCTTGCTGAATACTCTGCAACTCGCGGTCAATCAAAATTCCGTTGCCAAGCACCGACACAAGCTTGTCGTAAATCGTGCTTCGTGTGAACGGCTTTCGGATAAATCCAGCCGCACCGCTGCGGATAGCCATGCCAAGGTTCTCGGCATCCGAAGCTACAGTAATCATCAGTACGGGAATATCGCGGGTGGAGTGGATGGTTTTTAGAAGTTTTAAGGTTTGATGTCCCGATAAGTCGGGCATGATAATATCAAGAATCACAGCACACGGACGGTATTCTACAGCAAGCGAAATAGCATCGTAGCCATTGGCGGCAAGCAGCGGGGTTACGCCGTAGCTCGTCAGGATTTTACCAATGATTCGCTGCATCCATACGTTGTCGTCCACCACAAGGATGCTGCGTGCTGACGACGAGGGTACGGGTATGGTTGCTGCATTCATACTGGCACAATGGGGGAGAATGTGATAGAGCGTGTGACGGGAGACCATTCATACACCAATGCCGTCTGTCGGCAAATGCAACAGGCGGCACATGGGAAACCGGCTTTAGCTGTGTGTTCCGTTGGTATAGACACCGTTGGCGTGGGCAACGCCGTTGCTGCCGTTCACGTGGGCGAACTCACCGCTGCCATGCAGCGATAAATCCAATCCGCCGAGCGCGGTCTTGAGTGCCGATACATCGGTCTGCGCGGCTTTCTTGTTCATGTCTATTATCTTGTCGTACACTTCTTTACGGTGCACGGTGACGCTCTTGGGCGCCTCGATGCCAACACGGACAATGCCTCGGTCGAAGCTGAGAATGGTAACGGTAATCGAGTTACCAATGGTGATGACCTCACCAATTTTGCGAGAGAGAACTAACATTGCAGTGTCCTTTCCTTATGCACGTGATTGAGTACGTAGTGGGTGGTTGGGCGAGTGTTTGTCCGAGGACAACACCACTTGCTTACCCTGCTGACTCTCAACGTCCAGTACTACCGGTGCTTTCATGTTTGCCGTAATGCCCGCCGGAGAGAGCGTTACGATAACAAGCGTGGAGTATCGCTGCGTGTCGGTGTATTCCTTCCCCGCGCTGTAGGCGGGGTCGATATACGCCGGACTCAATACCGGAAATCCGATCTCGGGTTGTTCCACCGAGATAAGCCACCGTATCGGTGCAGTTGTGTCGTCGGCTATCAGCACATACTCGCGTATGTCCTCGAAGCCGAGTACTCCATCGGCAAACCTGAAGATGTTTTCGGCGCGAACTTCAACGTCGCCGAATTGTTCTGTCTTCAGTATGTGCACATCCATGTGTTCGTCTTGCATCACCATTGTTGTGAATCCTTTCGTAGAACTCTGGTTGTTTAAGAATTCAGGATATGATGCCGCAGCGTGTGCCGTCGGTTTCATATTCTCAATTCTTATCGAATCGCAGAGCGTTGGTGGTTGTCAATGTTGTTCAATTTTTCTATACACTATCCATATTGTCAGCGCATTCGGATAAGGACTTCAACCCTTCTGTTTCGCTTGCGCCGTTCGGGCGTTGTGTTGTCAGTAGCCGGTCGCTGCGAGCCGAATCCGCGTATCGCTATGCTTTCCTCCGCCACACCTTGTTGCATCAGGTAATATCCCACCGCAAGGGCGCGGTCAACCGAGAGATGCCAGTTGGATTGGTAACGGAACGAGCGGACGGGAATGCAGTCGGTATGACCGTCCACTTGAATCTCATAGCTGCCGTTCTTGAGCGCAGCCGCCAGATTATCAAGCGAGGGATACGAGAGCGTGTTGAGTTCCGCCGCGCCGTTATCGAAGAGTAGTTCTTCGGCAAGGGTAAGCGCGATACTCGAATCGCCGCGTTGTTCCATTGTCAGTCCGTTGCGGAGCAATCCCGAAAACCGACCTGCGAAGCCCTTTGAATCTGCATTCGCCGGATTGCCGGAAGTGTCGGCAGTTATACCGTCACTCTTTAGCGGATTTTCACCGCCGACCGGATTATTTTTTCCACCTGCTTGTTGCGGAGCGGTGTTCTGGCTGAACACGCTGCCTGCGGCGGAAACCAATTCGCGGTACTTGTTCGCATCGGTTTGCGAGGTGGCGTACAAAATCACAAAAAGACAAAGCAGCAGGGTGATGACATCGGCATACGTTATCAGGTAACGTTCATGCGGTGCATCATCCTGATGGTGCGTTGGTGTGAATCTGTTCCTCATGCAACGGTTATCGGCTGCGCCGGGAAAAACTGAACTTGAAGGATACAACAAATGAGTAGTTTTGTTCGGGAAGAGGTAATCTAACAATGGACATCCCTGCAACATTCAAGGGTAGATAAATAGTGGTTGTAACTTGTGCGGGTTATATTACTTGCGCCGATGTATCAACGCCGATGGAAAACGGATTGATTACCTATGCCGGCAAGCAGAATGAACTGATGAATAGGAATGAGAGTGCGAGCAGGTATGTGTTGGGTTTCATAAGCAGTGTATGCTATGGATTTTATGGTTGGACAAAAATAGGGCTTGTGAAGATGGAGTGGAACACGGGAATTTCGATCGGGATACTATCGAACCCCAAACTCTCGATTTTATCCTATCGCTGCAACTGCCGCACCTGTTATTTTTACACTGTTGCCGCATGGGGGCATTACATACACCACTGCTCCGCTGCAACCATATTCTATAATCCCGACGGTGAACAGCATTGTTTCCCGCCACACTATACTATATCACTATGCTTCGCTATACAGCCGACCGCCGCGTCCTTGCGTACATGTTCGTTACAACCGCAGTCCTGATTGTGCAGTGGAATCTGCCGTCAATCAACTGGTTTTTATATGTGTTTTCCTGCTTTATGGCGATTTCTGTAGCAGTGATTGCCCATAACCATAACCACCTTCCCATGTGGCGTAACACAACAATGAACACACTGACCGATTACTGGCTCACGCTGTTCTACGGATTCCCGGCATTCGGATGGATACCGACGCACAACAAAAACCACCACGCGCTGAACAACCGCGAAGGCGATTATACCATCACCTACCGCGTCAGCGAAAGCAATAACATCTTCACACTGCTCTCGTACCCGACAATTAGCAGCTACTACCAGCAAAAGCCAATCCGCGACTATCTGAAAATGCTCTGGCAAACCGACCGCACTAAGTTCTACCTCTCGTTCTTCCAATACTTCGCGCTCGCCGCATTCTACGGAGTGCTGCTGTATATTGACTGGCAGAAGACCTTGCTTTTTGTTTTCGTCCAGCATCAGGTTGCTCTGTTCTCAATTCTCGTCTTCAACTATTTGCAGCACGTTCATGCCGATGAAGAATCGGAATTCAACCACTCGCGCAACTTTGTCGGATTCCTGAATAAGTTACTCTTCAACAACGGTTACCATACAGCACACCACATTAAAGCGGGTGTGCATTGGAGTAAAGTGCCGGAATTCCACGCGCAGATTGCCGACAAAATTGACCCGTCGCTCAATGAGAAAAGTTTTTGGGGATATATCGTTCGCACCTATGTTCTGGCACCGTTCAGCCGCCGCTTTGCATCGCACTCGATGCGCTTAGAGCGAATGAAGCGGGCAGTATAACTTTCGGTACGAATCCATGCATGGCATTGGAGCTACAGCGTTGAAAACACTCACGTGCATACTTCTTTGCTTTGTTGCGTTCTTTCAGGGCTGCATCAAACAGCGGGAATCGTCATCGCGGCTGAAAATTGTTGTCACCACCGGCATGATTGAGGATGTAGTGAAGAATATCGTCGGTAAAGATGCCGACGTTACGGCACTGATGGGAAGCGGTGTTGACCCGCATTTATACAAAGCGTCTGCCAACGATCTTGAGCGGCTTGGCACAGCCGACATTATCTTCTACAACGGATTGCACCTTGAAGGCAAGATGGCGGAGATATTGGAAAAACTTGCGCGGCGAAAGCAGGTTGTTGCAGTGGCGGGCGCGCTGCCCGAACAATCATTGCGTACAGTGGGCGGCACGCAGCACGACCCGCATATTTGGTTCAATGTTTCGTATTGGTCGCGCATAGCACAGTATATCGGCGACACTCTTGCCGCACGCGATACGGCTCATGCCGCATCCTACAAACGTAATGCTGCGGACTACTGCGCCCGTTTGGATTCACTGCACCTGTGGGTTGTCGGGCAGATGGAATCCATACCGCAGCAACGCCGTGTACTTATTACCGCTCACGATGCCTTTGGCTATTTCGGCGATGCATACAACATCGAGGTTGTGGGGTTGCAAGGCATATCCACCGTTGCCGAATTTGGTGTGAGCGACGTAACACGGCTTGCCGAACTTATCTACTCGCGCAGTATCAAGGCGGTCTTTATCGAATCCTCCGTTCCCAAGCGTTCTATCGAGGCGGTGGTGGAGGGAGTCCGCTCAAGGGGCGGTAATGTCAATATCGGCGGACAGTTGTATTCCGATGCGATGGGTGCGCGCTCCACACCCGAAGGCACATATATCGGCATGGTGCGCGCCAATGTGACGACGATTGTTTCAGCACTGCGCTAACTGTGCTATGAACCCCGACACTATCACTCTCCGCCCGCTCTGCGAAGACGATTCCATAACCCATATCACCCAACTCCTGCACCGTGCGTATGCAAATCTTGCGGCAATGGGATTACGCTACCACGCCACATGGCAGGACGACGATGTAACCCGCTCGCGCTTAGAGGGTGTGGCAAGCATTATTGCCGAGACGGACGGTGTTATTGTTGGTACGGTAACGCTCTATTCCTGTGACGATGCAGAGAGTCCTTGCGATTGGTACAGGAAGAGCGGTGTTTATACCTTCGGGCAATTTGGCGTAGAGCCGCAACTTCAGCGCAGCGGAATCGGTCGCCGGATGATGGAGCGCATCGAACACATGGCAACAGCAATGGGCGCGGAAGAACTTGCGTGCGACACCGCCATGCCCGCCGAACATCTTATCCGCTGGTACACCGCAATGGGATACCGCCCTGTGGACGAAGTGCAATGGGACATCACCAACTACCGGAGCATAGTGTTAAGCAAGAGGTTACGAATGGAGTGAGATATTTCTTTGTTGGTGCTTGGTAGAGTCGGGTATGGCAATGTGAGAGCGCGATACAAATAGTATTCAGTAACAGCCGTTCTTCGTATTAAGAGTAGGGTAGTTTGATAGATACGACCTGAGTCGGACATCCTTACGTCTACTCCCATCTTGATTCATCGTACTATCAAGATCAATAGTTGTACTTATGTTCCATAATCTCGGTTCATAACCGTAATAGTAGTCCCACACCAACCTGTTATCAATATAGTATTGTAGTGTGCTTATTGAATCTCTTGGAACTTTTATCACCGTATCATTTGTCGCAATCAGATAAGATGCTAATACAGTATTGAATTTCAATACATCTACTCTGCATGGGAATTTATCAAAGTTATATCCGAATTCAAGCCGAATACAGTTGTCATAGTTCACATCAGCATAGTATTTTCTAATAATACTCCTGTGGTTATCCTCAATCTTGCCAACGATAACCACCGCAGACGTAGTCGAGATGTGCAGTGGTAACGGAATCTTGTTTTTGGGATAATTCACATACCATACTACAACTATAATGGCGTTGAGTATAAGAGTAGAGCTGATTACTAAGATGAGTGTTCGTTTTGATGTTGTCATACTGCATTCACAATCTCACTTCACGATTACCAATTCTCTGCGTCTGACATACCTTTTAATTTTCTTCATGAAAGAGATTGTCTCTGGGCTACTGTCAAATTCCTTATTCCTTACACAATACGAAGTGAATATATGTTGTCTTTGTTTTGATTTTACCGTATAGTCATTCAGGTATACAAATGATGCAAAAACTATGTAACTGGAATCAACATCAAAATTGATACCGCAAGACCCGCTTTGTGCTCTATCGCTCATAATCTTCAATGCATCACTTTTATAATGACCTTATAGGGGTTGTATCACTGAGAATGTGTACTCAATCAAATGTACACCACATTCTCTCTTCCATCGAACAAGGGCATCAATAATATGCTGTGGCTTATTCGCTGTATCCAAAATGTAAAACTCTCGCTTTGATATAACTTTACCTACCAAAATATACCTTGAACCATGCACCTGACTTTTCAAACTCGTGTCTCCAATACATGTGCAAGCATAGGATGTTTCACAACACAAAAGGAATGCTAATACCCCGATT
>JAEUSO010000194.1 GCA_016788605.1 Candidatus Kapaibacterium sp.
CGATGTCGCTCACGCAGTGATGAATCGTATAACAGGTCGGTGAGGATTCGTGTTGCAGACGGCACATCATCCGGCTTGATGATAAATGCAGCATTCCCCGCAACTTCGGGGAGCGAGGTGGTATCTGAACAAACAACCGGAGCACCGCATTGCATTGCCTCGATGACAGGCAGACCGAATCCCTCGCAATACGATAGAAACACAAACGCCTGCGCATGATGGTAAAGTGTTTGTATTTCAGTATCGCTGCGTCCCGGCAAATGGATGACGGCATCGGTCAATCCTGCTTCGGCAATACGCCGGTACATACGTTTAGTCGTTCCTCGTCCCGCACCTCCGGCAATCACTAATCGCACGTCGGGCTGCGACTTGACAATCTGCGAATACGCGGCAAACAGCGTCTCGAAATTCTTGCGTGGGTCAATCCTGCCCACATAGAGGATATACCGCATTCCATCACTCAAACCCAATGATTGGAGCACCCCGCCGCTTGATGAAAAATCCGGTTCAACAGGATAGCCCGCTTCGGGAACAACATGAATGCGAGATTCTTCGATGGATGTATAACGAAGTATATCATCTTTTACAAACTCGGACGGACACAGTATGGCAAGCGCATTATGTTCAATTGCATTCATGACATAACCATATCGCCGTGAGTGCTTGGCTTTTGTCCAGAGCGGGTTAGCGTAGAGTGGTATTACGTCGTGTACCATGACAATCGCATTTGGTATGCTTTTCGGATATTTCATCGGGTCGGTGCAGAAGACAATATCCGCCTCCTTAGCTACACTATTCCAAACAACACGCTGCTTGTGATGCTCAACTACGCGGCGAAAGAGTTTTGTGTATGTGTGCGGATGAGTGAACGGCGACGAGACGCTGATGCCTTTCACATCGCTAAACTGTTTGCGAACATCGGCTTCTTCGCGGGCTGTGGTCCACAGCAGCATGTCTATTTCGTTAAGTTGTGCAAGCGCAGTAATGATATTACGCGTATATGTTTCCATACCGCTGTGACCGAGGATTCCCGACGCATCACATCCAATTCGCAAACGCTGGGGCGGCTTACCGCTCATCTTCCAACTCCGGTGATTCGAGCGCGAGTTTATAGAAATGCAACGTGTGCATCAGTCCGTACGAACGCATTGCTTCGTGCGCGGATGTGTCCGCGTTCTTTTCACGCATCATTTCCAGCATTCCCTGTTGCTGCCAAAGATATACTTGCGGCAGGTGCGGGAAACTGCGTTGCAATACGCCGTATTCGAGCAACGCCTCGACGCTCCAATACCACTCGAAGATACTGATGCGGACTGCATCGGACGCAAGGGCAAGCGAGCAAGGGATTATCGAATTCACCATGATTTCACGGCGCAGATGTTCGCCTTCATCGGTAATCGGTGTGGAAAGAAGTCCGTTGAGCGAAGCATGTACGCTTTGCGATATGAGCGATGTGTAGGTCTGTGTGGTAGCCGATGCTTCTTTGATAAATCGGGCATGGGGCGAATTCGGCACGGCATTCATCAATTCAACCAACCGCTCTGCGGGATATGCGGGTCGGCGGCGTTTTTTCTCGAATCGTTGAAGAAAAAGTTTTACGGATTCGACGAATGCCTGTTCGGGCGTGCGGTTTCGCAGAAACTCTTTGTGCTCGGCGGTTAATCGCAAGAGCCGAAGCAAAGAATAGGTATGCACATCCTCAACGCCGGTGTCTGCAAACTCGGCTGGCTGACGCAAGAGTGCGGATTGAACGTCGGCTGAGGGAAGCACGACAATCGGAAGTGTATGCCCCGGAATCTCTTCGTCGTTATCGAGGACAATGTGAAGAATGACGGTGGAATAACGCGGGTCGTTCGAGTGATTATGCTTACGCCAATCACTTGACTTTTTGTGAAATTCCACATTCCCGACCATGACCGTACCATCAAGTAAAATGGCGGTCTCCATAAAGTCGGGTCCTTCGTGAACATTGATGCGTCCGGGGGCAAGCACTTGCAATCGAGAACCTGATACTGTATGGTAGGCGGTGGAAGGATTGCTCAACAAGACATAGACAGCGCGTTGCAGTACGGTTTCATGGAGTGATTCAAGTGGTGCTGACATACAAACCCGGACGTGTTATTCGTTGATACCGACACTGCGCGCCAATGTTGCGGCAGCAATTCCAGCGGCATGAGCGTAGTCATCACCTGATGATGCGTAGATGATACTGCGCGATGCATTAATGAATGCGATACCGTTACCATTGGCTTGCATTGTTGCTTGTGCATCCCCGCCTTGTGTGCCAACACCGGGTATAAGTAACGGTGCATCGGGAATGAGGTTTCTGATTGCGGCAAGTTCGCCCGGATGGGTTGCGCCGACAACATAGCCAAGAATCCCTGTTCTGCGCCACTGCTGCGATTGCAGAATAACGCGCTCATATAATGTACGGGCATCGCTTGTTGTGTATTGAAAGTCACGCGAGCCGCTATTGGAGGTGAGTGCGAGGACAAACACAAGTTTATTCTCAAAAGCGAGAAACGGCTCGACGGAATCCGCGCCCATATACGGCGACACGGTGATTGCATCAAAATCCATTGTGCCGAGTATTGCCTTCGCATACGCAGCCGACGTATTGCCAATGTCGCCGCGTTTTGCATCTGCGATGCTGACGTGTGTATCGGGTATCATTGCCCGCGTTTGCTCAATCAGTGCATAACCGGCTGAACCGTATTGCTCATAAAACGCGAAGTTGATTTTGTAGGACGAGCAATGCTGCTGTGTTGCCTTGATTATAGTGCGATTGAACTCAAGAATGCCATCAAGCGACTTCGGTAACGGCGATGGCAGTTTGTTCATATCCGTATCAAGCCCGACACATAGGCAGGTGGATGCGCGGCGCTGGCTGTCGAGAATCTTGTCGAAAATCGTAACGGTTTGTATTGCCTCGTCAATCATGGGAAAAACTACAATCGTGATTTAATCTGTTGGTATGTCCGTGTCTGAAGATTCTCCTCGGTTGGCGGTGGCAGGTTGGCTTTGCGAACGCGCTCGTTGCACGCATCAATGCGGTCTTGCGGCAGCGGGTGTGTCGAGAGCATCCGCTCTATTGCGCCGCCGCGGTTACTGTTCACCTTCTCGAAAAAGTATGAGAGTGCACCCGGATACCAGCGCGTGGATTGCATGTATTTGAAAGAGTATTCATCGCTTTCGGATTCGTCGTCACGCGAGTTTTTCAGCAATGCCAGACCGGTAAAGAGATTCGCGGCAATCTCTGTGGTTTTGCTTGGGTTCTGACCCAATGCTATTTGCAGCATCATTTGCGCGCCCATTGCTTTGGTCATGCGCTGTGTGCTGTGGCGACGCTCGGCGTGTGCAATTTCATGCCCCATTACCGCAGCAAGCGATGCTTCATTATCAAGTGCTTTGATCAGCCCTGTGTACACGTAGATATAGCCGCCCGGTGTGCAGAATGCGTTCAATGTTCTCGGGTCGTTAATGATTTCAACTTTATAGGGAAACGTACCACGGTATCTAACAGCGGGCGATTGCACAAGCTGATTGGATATACCTTGCACGTATTCGCGCAAATTGGCATCGTTGTGTACGGGATATTCACGCGGATTGTTGCGAATCTCGGCATCTAAACTTGCTCCAAGACGTGCATCCTCCGCAATAGGAAACAGATTCACCCCGCAATGGATAAGCGACATGCCGGCAAACGGAATGAGAAGTACCAAAAGTGCCTGAACTGCATAGTTGCGATTAATCATCGTGCTACCTTTTCTATTATGAATGACGTACAATTAGTGAAACTCAACGTTGAGTTCGTCGGGGTAATGTGCCTTCTCGAAAACAAGCCCTTGAGCGGGCGCAAGCGAGATGTAATGATCTCTGTTAGCTGCGGCAAGCACTGTACGTAAGTGTTCAATATCCACTTTACCGCGTGCCGCTTCCATCATTGCCCCGACAAGAATCCGCACCATGCCATAGACAAATCTGTTTGCCTTGATTCGGAAACGGTATTCTATATCGGAAAGCTGTTCCCACCTGCAAAACTCAACGGTGCAAAGATATGACGATGTGTCCCTATTGTACTTTGAAAAGCCCGTGAAGTCATGCCGCCCCGTAAAAATCCCGCCTGCTTCCAAAAGTATGTTACCATCGAAAGGCAGGAACTGCTGCCACGTGTAGAGGCGGCGCAAGGGGTCTTGAATACGCATAACCGTATAGCTGTATTCACGTGCTATTGCATCGAACCGTGCATGAAAACGGTCGTCGTCGCGGAGTTGCGCGCCCATCACACGTATGTCGCGCGGGAGTTTGGTATTCATCGCCAAACGGATTTTATGTTCGGGAACGGTCCAGTCATCCTGCACACGTGTATGCACTACCATGCCGCGTGCATGCACTCCTGCATCGGTTCGCCCAGCCATACTTATCCGGCAGGGATACCCTGCAACGCGGAATAACGCTTTTTCCACTTCCTCCTGCACACTCGGTCTGCCGGGCTGATATTGTACGCCGTCGTACGCTGTGCCATCAAATGCAAGGTTCATCACCACTGTCTTCATCGCTTGCCGCCGTGCTGATTCATCAGATACCGTTTCATTTCGTAATACGCACGCTCGTCGCCATCGCGCAGAAGTTGCAGCGCATCATCGGTAAGCCGGCGAGGGCGGAGTTGCTGCTCGGACGACGGTACGGAAAGTATATGCGCTATCAGAACCTCTGTTGGCGAACCGTCGGCTGTGATTTCATCCAAACTCCAGTATGTTGTTTTTACCGCACTGACCGCTCCGCGTGTGTCTGTCACATCCTCGTTTGTCTTTAATACTTTCCATGTAATCATTGCATTGGAAGAACCGGTATCAACAACCGACTGTTGCACCGATGTTATCACCCGCTTTTGGTCGGCTGCGAGCGACCCCGCAATACGCGAGAGATACTGCTGCACAGCACCTGTGTATGTTTTCACCACCGCCCCGCTGCTGTTCATCACGCGGAAATGATACACAGGCACATACCGCTGCGTTGAGAACGATGCAAGTGTATCTGACATTTTCAGTACAACGAGTTTCATGTCGCCTAACGTAATCTTTTCGTATTCTGTATAGGGCGAGACGATGGTTTTCATCGGAGCTGCACATCCTGCAAAGGCAAGACACACTGCGAGAATGGTACCGAAAAACCGACAGTGCTGTGATGTTGTCATTATACGAGTATTGGTATATATGTGGCGGGCTTGGTTGATAGCATCGAGTCCAATGCCTCCGCACGAACGATGTCGCCGTGCCGCTGGACGAGTTGAACACGAATCGGTTGCTGCACCAGTGCAGGTGCGCCGCTTATATGAGCGCGAACGTAGTTTTCGGTATAGCCGCTCCATGTTGCTGTTTCGCTATGATACTGCTCAGGAATAACGGTACGTGTTTTCCCCTGCTGTGTATCATAGAACGTATTCTTCTTGATTTCCGAGAGGGAGCGCAACCTGTTTGTACGGACGCGCCGCTCATACACATCCACCTTACCGTCATAGACCGATGCCGGAGTGTTATCGCGTTCGCTGTAGGTGAACACGTGAAGATAGGATATATCAAGTGCGTTGATGAAGGAATATGTTTCCTCAAAATGCGCGTCGCTCTCGCCCGGAAAACCGGTGATAACATCCGCACCGATACACGCATCGGGATGTGCTCGTTTGATTCTTGCAACAAGGTCGGCGTAATAGTCCGCTTTGTAGCGGCGGCGCATCTTCCGCAGTATGTCCGGCGAGCCGCTTTGCAGCGGGATATGGAAATGCGGGCAAAACACCGGCGACTGCGAGATAATATCAACTATATCCTGCGTTACTTTATTCGGCTCAACCGAACCAAGGCGGATTCGCGCAGCGGGCTGCATTGCTTCGATTGCCTGCAACACATCAATGAATCGCTCTCCTGTTCTGGCAAGGTACTCGCCCAGGTTGATACCGGTGAGAATGATCTCATGAAATCCCGCTTGTTCCAACCGGCGGATGTTGCGCTCAATATCATTGAAGTTCATGGAACGGCTGCCGCCGCGAGCCATCGGTATCGTGCAAAAGGAACAGTTGTAATCGCATCCGTCCTGCATTTTCAGAAAGGCACGGGAACGCGAATCGTTTTCGGAAAAGACGGCTGGCACAAACTCCATATCGTCGGTTTCCGCAACGTAGAGTGCAGGTGTGCCGCGCTTGGTGAAGTCGCTGATAAGATTGGGGATATTGAATTTTTCCTTTGCGCCGAACACCGCATCCACTCCGTCAATCGAGGCAATTTCTTCGGGTTGTAATTGTGCGTAGCAACCCGTTACACCGACAAAAGCATCGGGCGAGGTTTTAAGTGCGCGACGGATGATTTTTCTACATTCTGTGTCGGCATTTTCGGTAACGGTGCAGGTGTTCACCAAAACAATATCGCACGGCTCGCCGAACTCGACGATGGTGTGCCCGTGCTTCTCGAACTGTTCGCGGATGTGGGATGTCTCGGCGTAGTTCTGCTTGCAGCCGAGCGTGTATAAACTTAGTTTCATGGTGCAAAAATACTTGATGTATGGTTCTGCACCGTGCCATTCCCTTTTCCCAACCCTCTCCCTGCCGGAAAGCGCAGTCCGCT
>JAEUSO010000195.1 GCA_016788605.1 Candidatus Kapaibacterium sp.
TTGGTGCTTTCGGTGATGAAGATATCCCTGTTGAAGAACCGGTTAAACAAACTTCTGTGGTGCGAAAAGAAAAGACTTCAGTGCGCACTTTTGAACCTGATACTGAAGCCGATGTTGAAGACGATGACGATGAAACTGATGAAGCAATTCTTCTCGGTGATTCACGATGGTAAAGACCCGCACGGCTGGCTCACATTTATCAATGATAAGAAAACTGCAAAATCACCAGCCGCCAAGAAACCCGTCAAGAAGAAATAAACCTGCGGCACATCACCAAAGTACCACGACCAAACACCTGCATTACGAAACAACGCTATGCCACAAGCAAAACCAACAACGAAAAAACCATTACCTGCAAAGAACGGCGCACCCGCTCCAAAAACAAACGGTGCCGCACCGGCTACAACAGTTGAACAAGGAATCCTCAAGTTTGATATGTCGGGATTCGACCGCGAGACCATTCTGAATTGGTACCGGCTAACCCATCTCGGTCGCAAACTCGATGATAAGGCGGCATCCTACCTGAAGATGGCTAAAGGATGGTCATATCACGCGCCTTGTGCCGGACACGACGGGATTCAAATTGCGATTGGTCAGGTGTTCCGCGCCGGTAAGGATTTCCTCTTTCCTTACTACCGTGATTTGATGACATGTCTTTCGGCGGGAATTACACCGCTCGAAATCATCCTGAACGGATTAAGCAAGGACGGCGACGTGGCGGGCGGCGGGCGGCACATGAGTAATCACTTTGCAAAGCCGTCTATCCGTATTCAGAACGGCTCATCATGTACGGGCAATCACTGCCAGCATGCAGCGGGTACTGCACGGGGTATTAAAAAGTATAACGGCGATGAAGTGGCAATTTACTCCGGCGGCGACTCTGCTTGTGCCGAAGGATATTTCTACGAAGCGGTGAATGGTGCGAATACCGAAAAGCTACCTGTGATTTTTGTCATTCAGAATAATAAGTTCGGGATTTCCGTTCCTCTGCGCGAAGCATTTGCCTCCGAGCGTGTTTCGGATGTCTTTACCGGCATGAAGAATCTGAAAATCATTAACTGCGACGGGCGTGATGTGTTTGATTCATACCGCGCTATGAAAGAGGCGGTTGAGTATTGCCTTTCGGGTGCAGGTCCGGCAATGGTTCATGCCGATTGCGACCGGATTGGCTCGCACTCCAACTCGGATAACCACGAGTTATACCGGACAAAAGAAGAAATTGACGAGATGAAGAAGCGCGACCCGCTTCCCCGCTTCCGTGCCGCTATTATTGAAAATGGTATCGCCACCGACGATGAGTTAAAAGCACTCGAAAAAGCGAATACTGAAGAAATGTATGTAGCGGCAGATATTGCTGAAGCATCGCCCGATCCGTCACCGGAATCATATAGCGAATTCCTTCTGCCGCCATCGGTCGTCGAATATTCCGATAACTCCGAGTCGCGGTTTGTGAACGACCCGAATGCACAGCAATACACATTCCGCGAAGCGATTAATATCGCAATGAAGGAAGAGTTTCAGCGAAACCCCAATACCTTCCTTTGGGGGCAGGATGTGGCATCGGTGAATAAGCAAGGGATATTCAATGTTCCGAAAGGAATGCTTGACGAGTTCGGCAACGACCGTGTATTTAATGCGCCGATTGCTGAAGATTACATTGTTGGTACTGCAAACGGCATGAGCCGCTACCGTGAGGATATCCGAATTGTTGTTGAAGGAGCAGAGTTCGCCGATTATTTCCATCCGGCGATGGAGCAACTGATTGAGTGCTCGCATGACTACTGGCGCACTCGCGGTCAATTTAGCCCGAATATCGTGATTCGCTTGGCAAGTGGCGGGTATATTCAAGGCGGTTTGTACCACTCGCAAAACTTGGATGCGATTTTCGCGCATTTACCCGGCATCCGTGTGGTATGCCCCGCTTTTGCCGACGACGCTATTGGTTTGATGCGGAATGCCATTCGCTCACAGGGAACGACCATGTACCTTGAACCGAAATTCCTCTATAACTACCGCCCGACCTCGACCTCGAAGCCGGCGGATGATTTTATTATACCCTTTGGCAAAGCAAAAGTGCGCCGTCCGGGTACGGATGTTACTGTTGTATCGTATGGCAATGCTATTCATATTGCGTTGCGTGCTGCCGAAAAGGTTGCCGAAGAGGGAATAAACGCAGAGGTGATTGATCTCCGCTCCCTCCGCCCGTGGGATAAAGAGCGGGTGTTAGAGTCGGTGAAGCGGACAAGTCGTGCTGTTGTGGCACATGAACACTACCGTACAGGCGGCTTTGGCGGCGAAGTTGCGTCAACCATTACAGAAGAATGTTTCCGTTACCTTGATGCGCCGGTTGCCCGTGTTGCCTCTAAAGATGTTCCTGTTGGTTTCTCGAAAGTACTCGAAAGCGCAATCCTGCTAAACGAGGAGCAAATTGCAGATGCAATACGATCAACAATTAAGTGGTAGTGTGGTGGTAGTTACACAGTGTGTAGGTAATCTGACATATTTGTAGTGGTTCACCTTAGTCCTTGAATTGATTGTGGATAGCGCGTGGATATTTATCATTTGCTATTCATAATTGATACTCTATATTTGCACACTCGATAATACCGCTCGAAGCAGCAGAGCGACGTTTCCTGCGCCCGTAGCTTAATGGATATAGCGTTGGATTCCGGTTCCAAAGGTTAGGGGTTCGAGTCCCTTCGGGCGCGCGCTAGAAGGTTTAATAACCTTCGTAATAGTAGAATTTTAGCCATTTTAATAAAAATATGAGCGAAATAACAACAACTGTTGAAACAACGGACTCGGTAGGGTCTACGGTTGCGTCGGCAGTTCCCTCTGATACTAAAGAGTGGTTTCAGACATATGGTAAATATGTAGTTGCAGGCGTGGCTGGTGTTGCCGCACTCATTGCAGGTATTATCTTCTATACAAATAACCAAGCAACTAAAGAAGAAGAAGCGGCACTTGCTTTAAGTCGTGTGCGTAGTTATGTGGAATCAGGCGACTACAAAAAGGCATTAGATGGCGATCCATCGAAAAAAGTGCGAAATAATGAGATTTTGGGCTTACGCCAGATTGTAGAAGAATATGGTGGGACAGATGCAGGGAAAACAGCTGCGTTACTTGCCGGTAACTGTTCAATGGCACTCAATAAAAATGAGGATGCTGTGAATTTCTTTGAAAAAGCGGAAGGTTCAGAGTCGGAATTAGTAGTTATTGGTGCAAAAGCAGGTCTGGCATCGAGTTACGAAGCAAATGGTAAAATCCAAGACGCAGCCGAATTATATGAGAAAATAGCTGAATTGGCTGAAAAAACAGGTGGTAAAGACCGTTATCTCCTCTACGCCGGACTTTGCTATGAAAAGATTGGAACAAAAGACAAAGCTGAAAAATGTTACCGTAATCTAATAGATGAATTTGAGTTCTCGGAATTTTCTTCTGATGCAAAAGCCGGATTAGTACGGCTTGGCATGGTTGTTGAATAACCCAAATGTCAATGGGGAGAAGCTGACAGTATAGGAAACTCTGGCAAAAACTTCTCGAAACTCATGGAAGAACCAAGCTTACAAGTGAAAAAACAAAAGACATATCATTTTAATTATAGTATTTACAAATCATACGGAGGTAGTATGCAACGATTGATTCGTTTGTGCGCGCTCCTGGCAGCGGTGTTTGTATCCGTTAGTGTCAGCTCTGCGCAGAATGTAATCATTACGGGGCGAGTGGCACCTAATGAGGTGCGGATTTTCGTCCGTGACTCCTTGTACCAAATCAGCGGCACTTATGTCGTGGCTGGTACTCTAATTATCGAGCCGGGAACAACAGTAGAGTTCCTGCCGAACGGCTCGCGTATTATCGACTCGGTTGGCGGGCGTATTCTTGCCGACGGTCGTGCACGCGCAACATATTCGGGATCAAATCCAGCATCAACACCCCGCCAAGGCGGAGGTTTTTGCTATGATTTTTCCGATCCGGCGTATTTCTTCTCGGGATTAGTGCTCTCGAAGCTCTCGCAAATAGAGCCGACGATTGCCCCTGCAAAGAATGACTGGACATATCATGTTGTCCTTGATACGCTGGCTCGTCGTATTGAGAACTTGCCTCCGCCTTCATCGGCACCGGCGGTTCCGGGTTCGACATATCCTACGTTCCCAACGGCACTGAATCCGGCTCCGGGTTCAGGAGCGATTCCGCCGCCGAACACGTACTTCCCTACTTTTAACGCACCATTTAGTGCTGCCACAATTGTTGGAGGTAATTCGTTCTACAATACGAAGTTCGCAGTTCCGTATGAATTTGCAATTATGTGGATTGCTGCACGGTTGTCAAGTCCAACGCTTGATCCGGCAATCCGTACGCTTTCGTGGCGTCGTTTTAATTTCCAAGGTGTGAATATCGGTGGTGCTGGTCGCGATCGTATTCGTTTCGTTGGTAAGCCGGTAAATAACTTCTCGCGTGAATGGGGTCATATGATTATCCTCCCGGGTGCTCGTACTGCATTTTTCCGCGACTGCGACTTTGAGAATTTCCGCAAGGACTCGACGGTTGACCGCTTTAACATTTACCAAAATGCTGCTGCCGGAGATGCAAGCACTACCGGTACGTTGAATAATAACCTTGTGTCGCAAACACAAGGTTCTGGTGGTGTTTTGTCAATTCTCTCGTCACGTACGTGGTTAGTGAATTGTACGTTCCAAAAAAACATGGCACGCTATCACGGCGGTGCTGTTCAATTCCTGCAAGCTCCCATTGACCCGAATGGTACAACATACCCAACCGTATTATCCGGTGCAGGAACTGGCGCGGCGCAATACTCGGCAATGCCGGCATCGTATGAGCCAACAGCACTTGGTGCGGCTACAACACCTGCTTCGGCGTCAATAATTGTTAATCAGTATCTCTACGATCATAACGCAAATAATACATCAACATGGTTGCCAGTTCCGCGAGTGAATGCAGATCCTGCAAACCCGCAACCGGTACGCGCACACGATAACTTGTATAACAATACAATTCGTGAGATGGATGATAACTTCCGTCAGCAAGTTGATGATGGTCGTTTGGCTGTGTATTTGGGTCGTATTCGTCAACTCACGTTTACACAGAATAAAGTTCAAAACACTAATGTTCGCCAGACAACAACAAGTCAAGGCGTGTTGGTATCGGATGACGAAGATAATAATGCAGCGATTGAAACCAACCCGAGTCGTCAGTATAAGAATGATGCGTGGGGCGGTGCTGTGTTTATTTCAGGTCGCTGGGCAATAGATATTGGTCTTGGTGTGAATGACTTCCAAGGTCGTGACTATGTGATATTTGACGGTAATATGGCGCGCAATCTTCAGCCGCAAAGCACCGGTGCTGTAAGCACACGTGGTGCACGTGGTGGTGCGTTGTATGTATCTGGATTCACATCAGTAACAACGACAGGTCGTTACCGCTCGAATATGACGGAAACGAAGTTTATCACTGGTTATGAATCGGCAGCACTTAATCAGGGTGGTGCGGTATTCACAGCTCCAAACGCTGGTCGTTTTACACTTCGCGGTGGACAAGATGTTCAAGTGCCGATGTATATGACCTCGAATAGTGCATCACGTGGTGGCGCGATTTATTCGGAAGAGAACTTTGCAGCGGATCCTAATCGTCCATCGCCACATATCGGTGGAAATAATAGTGATAATATCCTTGTTCGTAATCTTGGGTATAACATTAAATTCCAAAATAATACGGCAAAATATGACGGTGGTGCAATCTTTGCTAAGCGTAACTATCTTGTACATGGTGCCGGTGGTGTTGTAGCAGGTGTGTTAACCGGATATAATACCTCGACAATGGTAGAGTTTAGCGGTAACACTGCTGGATATTCTGGTGGTGCTATTGCAATTCATATGCGTAATAATGTAGTTGAGCCAGAGCGCGGATATCTACGACTCTCACGCTCAATCTTCTCAAATAACCGTGTTGGTGAAAACCAAGACAGCACATCACGTTTAAATGTACGTGGTGGTGGAGCATTGTATGTGTTGAATGCTGAACTTCAGGTTGTACGTGGTGTTGAATTTATCAACAACCTTGCACAGTGGGGTAATGGCGGTGCTGTGGCGATGATTAACCCGAAAGCATCGTTTACAGGCGGTGGTCCGGCGAGCACATTCCAAC
The DNA here is from genome assembly GCA_016788605.1 of Candidatus Kapaibacterium sp. Lineage (GTDB taxonomy): Bacteria > Bacteroidota > Ignavibacteria > Kapaibacteriales > NICIL-2 > JAEUSO01. The sequence goes on from JAEUSO010000195.1 coordinate 6,163, forward strand.
GTGTGTTCTGTTCAGATCTCGACCAAGTGACATTCGGTGCTAACCCAGCATTTGTTACTGGATTCACATCGGTGAATGACCCGTTCACTTTTAATCCGAATAATCCATTTCCGCCGCATGTTCGCATGATGACGCGGTTCTTGGATAATCGTTCGATTGAAAATCCGAACCGTATGGGTAGTGGAGCAACACAAGCTGGCTCAATCACGCTCCGTCACCCGGGTGTTGGTGTTACAACCGGACCGGATGCAGGAAT
>JAEUSO010000196.1 GCA_016788605.1 Candidatus Kapaibacterium sp.
TTGAGCGAGCCGATTAACTCTGCAATAACCTTATTCATTTTTTGAATGTCGCGTTTTTTTGCGCTGACAAGAAAAAGATCAAAGGTTTTCAACGTCAGTTTCTCGGGGCTCCAGAGCAGGACTTCCTGCTCGAGATATGCCGGGACTGAGTTACCGCCGCCATAGGTCTTTCGGGCTGCAAGTTGTTGAGCTGTCATCATAATGTTTCTACTTCCGTGCGTTCCTTGTGATGAAATGGTTCATCGTCTTCGTCCGTGCCGTCTTTTTCCTCTATACAAGTGAATCTTCCCTTGCACAACAGAAGTATCGTCAGTGGTATGAAATTCTTTAAAAAAAAAAGGAGAGACCGGATGATCTCTCCTTTGTGTGCTGAACAGCACGTAATTTATCGGAGTAACTGCAAGAAGCTGGACGGTGCTGCATTTGCCTGCGATAGCGACGTTAGCGACGCTTGTTGCAAGAATTGCGAACGTACAAGTTCAAGCTGCTCTTTTGCAACGTCTGCATCCTCGATACGCGAGATTGCAGCATTATAGTTTGTGATTTGCGATTTCAACGCATCTTCTTGCGAGTTCAACCGGTTGGTGACACCGCCAAGATATGAAGCCACTTTGTTCACGTTGTTCAATGCCGACGCAAGTGACGTGAGCGTGGTTTGGATATTAGCATTGCTAAACACACCCAAATCGCTTGTCGAAACACTGTTAAGGGACTGAAGATTCAAGCCGGTAACTCCTGCAAAACCAGAAGATGTTGAATTAACATCAAAATTGTTGCTGGCGACATTGAAGTCTGTGTTACCTGTTGTTAAGTCCACGTTCAGTGTGAGCAGTGTGTTGGCTGCATTCGAGCCGATAACGAACTCCGCCGAGAATCCTCCTGCAAGAAGTTGCTGCCCGCCGAATACAGTTGAATCAACAACTGTCTGGATTTGTTGGGTAAGACGGAACGCCGCTTTTGCAAGCGCAACTTTCTCGTCGGTCGCCAATGCGCCGGAGGCGGCAGCAGATGCCGAATCCTTGATTTGCGTAACGAGTGAGTTGATGTTGTCCAGACCGTCTTGTGCAATGTTGGCAACATTGGATGCATCACCGACAGCGTTCAATGCCGCCTTTAGTGTGCCGTTGCGTGCTTGCAGTGCCCGGGATGTGATATAGCCGGCGACGTCGTCTGCGGCTGAGTTGATTCGCTTGCCCGTGCTGAGTCGTAGTTGACGGGTTGCGATGTTGCGGTTGGCTGCGTCGAGTGCGTTATACGCATTCTCAGCAGGAGTGTTTGTGCGGATTCGAGCTCCGTTCGAGATTGCCGATGGCATAGGATACCTCCATGTGAATATGATGATTTAGGAAACGTGAGTTGTCCTGTTTGGGGGCATCCTGCCGGTATAGGTACATCATCCACAGCCAAGTATCGGCATCTCTTTTCGTGACTTTAGGAATTTCTTTTTACCTGTGTTATATATTACTTCAAACGACGCTGCCGGGCAAGTTCCCCGCTCTCAATCATGTACGTAAGTTGGGGTATGATATTCGTATAAGCAGCACGTTCACCACATACATAGAGCTCTGTTATCGGGTCATCGTCCACAATCATTGCCAACAATTCTTTGACTGTTGGCGCACGCTCTAATGCAGCATATTCAGCATACGTCAATCGGATGAAAGCGGTATGGATGGATACTCCCCTGTTATCTAACAAATACCCGTCTTTCAACCGTGTTGGATACGCAAGTGAACCGTTGCGGTACATATCAACCGGTGCAGGATAGGATTGAACATCCTTTTTGTCGGGAGTTACAATGATTGACACAAGCGAATCGTACATTCTTCGTGTCTTATACACAACGCAGGGTTGCATGAATGGTCGTACTGTTCCAGTGGCAGGGAGTTCCATTTTCGGCTCAGTTCGGGTATTACCGTTTTTCAAAGAGTCCTTTTGCGCCGTACTGCCGCACCCATGAGCATATAGCAGCAGTGCCGCTAAAAGCAAGACGAGAATCGTTCGAGTGACTGGCAGTGAGATTTGTTTCATGATGGATATTACAATGGTCAATCGGATAGCGTGCAGACAGCGATACATGGCGAAAAGCATACATCATCTGTATTCAAAAATGGCAATCGTATGCTGCACGGAGAAATTTCCCACAAAATGAACTCAAATACCCGAACTACTGTTAGGCGAGATTGGGAAATACAGACATCAAACTATTACCAATGAATATAACAGTTATCGGAAGCGGGTTCGGCGGATTAACTGCTGCCATTCGGCTGCAAGCGCAAGGCATTAATGTGACAATTCTCGAAAAGCGCGATAAGCCCGGCGGCAGGGCGTATGTGTACGAGCAAGATGGATTTACCTTCGACGGCGGTCCGACGATCATCACCGCACCGTGGCTTATTCACGAACTCTTTGAAATGTGCGGAAAGCGAACGCAGGATTACGTAGAGCTTGTGCCGATTGACCCGTTTTACAATGTCCGGTTCGAGGACGGCAGCATCTTCCGCTATAATGGCAAACGCGAGGAAGTTCTGCGCGAAATACGGGCAATGAATCCCGCCGATGAAAAAGGATATTTGAAATTTTTTGAAAAGACGAAAGACATCTTCAAAACAGGATTCGACCTGATTGACCAGCCGTTCACGCACGTTACCGACATGCTGAAAGTATTGCCCGACCTTGTGCGGCTGCAATCGCAACGCTCGGTAGCGGGCTTTGTGAACAGCTACATCAAGGATGAGCGGCTGCGGCAGGTCTTCTCGTTCCACCCGCTGCTTGTCGGTGGCAATCCGTTTCAAACAACAAGTATCTATGCCCTGATTCACAAATTGGAGCAGGAATGGGGCGTGTGGTTTGCAATGGGCGGAACCGGCTCATTAGTCAAAGCATTTGTGCGACTCTTTGAGGACTTGGGCGGGAAGATTGAGTTGAACTCGGAGGTTCGCAGTATTTCAATCAACCCTACAACCAAACGAACGAATGGTGTATGGACTGCCACTCAAAACGGCGACACCTTCCGTCCTGCCGATGCTGTTGTCAGTAATGCCGATGTGGCGTGGACGTATTTGAATCTTATTGAGCCGCGTTACAGAAAGCACAATACGGATTCGGCAATAAAGCGGAAAAAGTATTCGATGTCGCTTTTTGTGGTGTATTTCGGTACGGATAAGCAATATCCCGATATGGCGCATCACGAGATTTTGATGGGACCGCGCTACAAAGGATTGGTCACAGATATTTTCAAGCATCACAAACTTTCCGATGACTTCTCGTTGTATCTGCACAGACCTACAGCCACCGACCCCTCGCTTGCGCCGAAAGGATGCGATTCGTGGTACGTACTCTCGCCAGTCCCGCACTTAAAATCCGGCACGGATTGGAAAAAACAAGCCCCTCTGTACCGCGACGCGATTATGCAGTATTTGGAGCAACGCTATATGCCAAACCTGAGAAAGCATATTGTTTCGGAACAGTACATTGACCCGCTGCATTTCGAAGGAACGCTTAATTCCTACCTCGGAAGCGCGTTTTCGGTCGAGCCGATTCTCACACAAAGCGCGTGGTTCCGACCGCATAATAAGAGCGAAGATATTGCCAATTTGTACTTCGTCGGGGCGGGAACGCACCCGGGCGCGGGACTTCCCGGAGTGATGAGTTCAGGAAAAATTGTCGCCCGTCAAATTTCCCGGGAACTTTAAGAAAACCGCAGCGGTTATCCGCTTTTGTAAAACAGAACATGTGGCTTGAGAAACCACACGAAATGTGCAACACCACAGCACATGAAGAAAACCCGCCGGCAGAGAACACGGCGGGTTTTTTATTTATAGGTACTTTCTGAGCATAAAAAACGCCCGCCTAGAAAATCCCGACGGGCGTTACAAGTATTGGCTATGCGATTTGCTTACTTCATTGAATCAGCTAAAATCACATTCATTCCATTGCGTGACATCATTTTGCCTGTAACAGTCACGTTTCCACCCGCAAATGCTGCCAACTTCGATGAAGCGTTAGTGCCATCGCTATTTAATACCAAACAGCAACGCTTACCAACCATAAGGCAGAGAATCTCGCCACGGTTTGCACTTGAGATTGCCTCATCCTTTGATGGGAAGGATGCCTTACCATTCAAGCATGACATCAATGTGCATACTTTACCTGATATCCCTTTTCCTTTTGCAGCTGCTGGCGCAGGAGTCGGATTATTTTTAACAATCCCGCTTCCGCTTGCAGGTGCAGTGGTTGCACCCGTGTTGTTTTTAATTATCCCGCTTCCACTAGCAGGTGCTGGAGTTTTAGGCGCATTGTTTTTGATAATCTGTGCATTACAGACCGCCGCAATGACTATCAATCCAACAACCATAGATACAAATGTTTTCATTTTCTTAGTCGGTAGTATTAGAGTTACTCAATAACTGTAGAATTTTTCGCAACAAACTTCACTGGACCGATTGCCTTACCGTTGCTTACAAGAGCATGCGGCAGATTTGCCGTTGTTTGGTACATGTAGTCAAATTCAATTTTACGGTCACGTCCAGCTTTTGTGCCTTGTACCACTTTGCCACCAACTGATTTCAAAAGAATCTTTGCATAGTTACCATCTTTAGTAACAACATAAAGAACTGTAGAATTAACATTACCAAATGGCACTTCAGCACCCATTTCGCGCATACGACCACCGGTGCCAAGTGCTGCCGATTCGTAAGCACTATCAAGTGAGTTAACAACCATTGTGCGTGCTACCAAACCATTTGCACCGCTGTCGGCAACCATCATCGTCATGTTTGCACGAACACCGGCAAGAGCAGGATTAAAAAATACACCATTACCATCAGTGAATCCTGATGCTCCCGGGCAGCTAAATACCATATCGTCTTTATCTGCAATAGTATCAGCGCAGATATCCCACATACGACCGTCTGCAATCAATTTGTTTGAATTCGTTGCAAGATTGAATCCACTACCAGCAGTTGCTCGCGGTTCCCATACAACACCGCCTGTAAAACGTTTTGCAGTAGCCCAGTCAATGCTGATTGCCGATGATGTCAGTGAATCTTTACGCGTACGAACTGTAAAGGTGTACTTCGTCGCTGATTTCAAACCTGTGAAGGTATAGATATTCACACCTTTTGCAACAGTGCGTGATATTGTATTAGTACCTTCGGTTGCTTGCAAGCTGTATCCGGTTGAGGTTGCATCTTCCGAAGAAAGATTCCATTTGATACGGACAGTGCTGTCGTTGAGAGCAACTGCCATTGGCATTGTTGGTGCGGTTGGCGGTGTTGCAACAGGCGTGCTTGTTGTGCTTTCGCATCCTGCCATAAATACACCTGCTGCAAGTGATGCAGCACCGAAAAGAGCAGCTACACTGCGCTTCATCGTCATAAAAACTCCATTAAAATGTTGAGAAATAAAGAGAACAGTGATTTTTCCCCGTTTGAGGCATCGCCCGTTAACAATTGTGAACATTCTTCGGGCTGCCGTCAGTTGAACGCGCAAATATATCATGCGGTTATCTTTCTAACGGTATGCAATTACAGACAGATAATTTTGCATCCGTGATGCCGTCGCGCTCTTGAATTTGCAACGCACGGCGCGGAGAGCGGACTCTGATACGCGGTGGAACGAAAAGGTTACTTCAAGAGTTGTGATTTTGCTCTTTGCCTCCCGTCATTTTTTATACAATTGATTATTCAGGACAGATTAAGTATGAGTGAACAGGTACGCACGATGTTTGCAGCGATTGCAGGAAAGTATGATGTGATGAATACGGTGCTGACGTTCGGAATGCACCATGCGTGGCGCAGACGGGCGGTGCGGCTAAGCGGCGCGGCGGGCGGCATGTCGGTTTTGGATTGCGCTTCGGGTACGGGCGACCTCGCTTTTGAATTCAAAAAAGTTGTCGGCACGAATGGCGTTGTGGTCGCCACCGACTTCTGCAAAGAAATGCTCGATGTTATTCCCTCTAAATCGAAGGATAACGGACTTGCCTTGCAAGTTGAAGTAGCCGATGCGATGAACCTACAGTATCCTGACAACTCGTATGATATTGTCAGTATCTCTTATGGCATCCGCAACGTGGACAATCCGGTAACGGCTTTGACAGAAATGGCGCGGGTTACAAAGAACGGCGGGAAGTTGGTCATCATCGAAACAGGAATGCCAACCGGCATTGCAAAGGTCGGATACAGAATTTTCGCTCAATACATAGTGCCTCTGCTCGGGCGGCTGATAGCCCGCAATACACAGGCATATACCTATCTGCCGGAAACCGCATCCCGCTTCCCCTATGGCAATGCCTTCGCTACGTTAGTACGGACTGTTCCCGCCATTGCCGATGTCAGAGTTGTACCGTTGATGCTTGGCGCATCCTATATTTACATCGCGTCCGTGCAAAAAA
>JAEUSO010000197.1 GCA_016788605.1 Candidatus Kapaibacterium sp.
GAGCAAACTGTACTTTACCATGGCATCATCGCTTGATGAAAACGAACGTTTTTGCTTGTCACGCAACGTCAACGCAATGACATGTTCGCGCAGCCTGTTCACAGAAACCGAATACTTTTTTCGCTCGAAGACAGCATTCACTATATCAGAGTCCAGCACTGTGATACAACACAATAGTAGTATCGTGGAAACTCCCGCACGAAAGTACAGATGTGTGAATGAAGTTGAGTATAGACAATAGACTGTGAGTCTGCCTATAATCACAGCATAGTGTACCGCATACAGTCCGCTGTATGATACAAGTGGTTGTGATGCACAAAACCGTATGAACCATTCCAAGCATTGAAAAAGAAACCCTGTGAAGTTCGCATAGAATGCACCAAGCCACAAGGAAACAATTGAAGCAAGGATACTGATAATGGAACAAATCATTCCGGCGGTGCACAAGGGTATTGCCAGGATATTGGCGATGGGAGAAACAAAGGAATACATTGCGAAATACCAGCCGACAATCGGTGCAACAACAACAGTTGCCGAGAGCGACATCGCCACGGAACCAAAGAGTTTATATCGAACTGAACGATATGGGATTCCCAACCGTACGGCTATCCATGAAAAGCGGTGATACACAAGGGATATACCCAAGAGCGACGCACACGACATTTGAAATCCCGCCGAATGGAGTAACGACGGGTCGGCAATCAGCAACAATACAATGCTGGCAGCAAGAACATTGAGCAGGAACATCTGCCGCTGTGATAGCCGGATCGCTCCGGCAACTGCTGCCATTACACCTGCACGCAATGCCGAGGGCTGCATTCCGCTTAGGATAATAAACGCCGCGACACAAAACACATAAATAAAAAACCGAAGAGTACGGTTCTGAACAAATCCCGTTAACGAGAAGACAATAATCGCAACGATACCAACATGCAATCCGCTTACTGCAAGGATATGCGCTGTACCGGTTATTGAAAATTGCTCGCGCCGTTCTAAAGAGAGTTCCCGTTTATCACCAAGCAATAATGCTTTGACAAATCCACGATTCTCAGCATTGAAGATGGTGTTGATTCGTGTGTCAAGCCATGAACGGATGGACTCAACAAACGTGTAGTATGACTGCTCTTGCGAGCCGATTGCTATTTCGTTTGCATACGCGGTTGCAATCCAAAGAATATTCTTCGTTATGCAATACTGACGCTCGGAAAACTCCGTCGGCAGGTACTGCGGTTGGGGAACACGTAATGATGCAACACAATACACACGGGTTCCAGTTAGTATGCGATTACCATACGCTGTCGGCAAAACAACAAGCACCGACGATTCTATTGGCTGAAACGGTTTAGCGTCCACCACTCCCTCAACGACACACCGGACATACGTTGAATCAAACGAAACAACTTCACGAACATGTCCGCAAATGACGGCATCCGTCTCGACGGGAAACGGCTGTGTTGTTGGAACTACACGTTTGTTCGATTCCACGACCAAAAACATTCCAACGGTACAACAAGAACATGCAATTATCCAATGCCGGAGCTGACTGGACTGTACCCGTAATGCAATCACACAACCGGCAAGCGCGCAAACAAGAAACGAAAAAACGATTTGCCATGAAAGGTTTGCAGAAAGTTGAAGACCACAACCGATAAGTATGAACACAAGCAACCGGACTGCCGGATAGCGTTGAATGCCATATCCCCTGTTCCTACTATAAGGAGTCGGTGATTCGTCAGATTCCGCCGATATGAAATTGGAATTATCCATTTGTCGGTTATGCCTTACGGTGTATCTTTGCGGTCTAAAATTTTCTGGAGCAAAAAAATGTCAAAAAAATGCGAACTCACCGGTACGACCGTGATGTACGGAAACAACGTATCGCACGCAAACAATAAGACACGCCGCCGTTTCCTCCCCAACCTTCAAAAGAAGCGTATTTGGGACGAGGAAAACAAGAAATTCGTCACGATGAAAATTACGGCGCGTGCGTTGAAAACCGTCACCAAAAAAGGTCTTCAAACGATGTTGCGCGAAGCAGCACGCAAGCAAGCATAAGAAAGCCCGCCCTTACCGGCGGGTTTTTCATTTGTGGCAGAATTTACAGCACACCTTCGGATAAATCGGCGCCCGCTTCTGGATTCGCACAGGTGTTTCTGAACACAAACTGCTCCAAGCGTTTCCGCTCATTGCTCTTCCAGTTTATTTTCATCGCCGACGACTCCTCCGGTTTTACATAGCCAAGCCGGTAAATCGCCATCATCGTGTGTGATTCGGGAACGTGGAGCAATTCACCTATTTCACGCCACGCTTCGGGTACTTCCATCGGTGTACTTACAAACTGAATCCCCATGCCAAGCTCCGTCGTTGTCAGCCAGATATTCTCAATAGTCATCCCTAACGAAAGCAGGCAGTAAAAGCCGCTCAGTTCGCCGGGTATGTATTCGCTGTTGTCAAGCAGTGCTACCAATAAGAGCGGGCTATCGGCAATTAACTTGCGGTTGTCTTCGCCCAACATCTTCGGCACACCAAGAGTGTTCATTAAGGATATGCCGGTGTCGGTGAACACTTTTTTGATAAACGGTCGTAACGGTGCGGGCATTTGATGGATGTAAATACCGTCGCGCCGCTCATCCATCTCGTCTTGTGAAAACCGGAAATACTTTCTGTACCGTTTGAAGAATGTTCCTTCGCCGATAAGCTGCGTCATTGTCCGTCCGCCTATTGCAGCAATCCGCGCAATCATATCCTTATCGTCAATCAGAATGAACTTCCACGGCTGCGAGTTGAAATGACTTGGTGCGCGTGATGCTGCGCGGACAAGTATATGCTGATGTTCGAGTGTTACAGCATCCGGCAGAAATGCTCCGTTTGTTGTCTTCCGTCGTTTGATTGCCTCAAAGAGAGTCATTTGCGCTACCCAAATGTGGTAAATGATACTTGCCTGCTGTATGAGAGCGTGAACATCTTAATAGAATTGTTCGGTGATGATTCGTTTTTTTTCAATTCCGCAATCACCAGCTAATGTGCGAGCGTCGTGTATCATTGCGTGACCGCCGCATAAATAGACGCACGTATCGGCAACCTCAGTTAGCAATGCCGGCAAATGTTCAGTAACACGTCCGGTTAATCCCTGCCACGTTTCTGTTGGTTTTGTAATGGTAATCATTGCACGGAATTGCCGGTACTGTTCTTCAAGCCGCCGGAACTCATCAACCCAGAAGAGGTCGCTTTCGTAGCGCAATCCCCAAACCAATGTGAATCGTTGTTCTGTGCTAATCTGAAGTCCATATTCAAGGATTGGTTTGAGCGGTACTATCCCCGACCCAGTCCCGATAACAACATGATGCCGGATAGTTTCATCATTCTGATATGTGAACCGCCCGTATGGCATAATACCTTCGATTGTATCACCGATTTCCATCGTTGCCATCCTGTGCGAACCGATACCGTTTTCAAGAATCTCGACCACAAAATCAACCGTACTGTCCCCTGAGTATACCGATGCAAAAGAGTAACTGCGACGGTCTTGCTCCGATAGAAGAAAAGTTGCATATTGTCCGGGTGTATGCCCCGGATATTGCGGCAGATCAGGGTTGAGCGGCGTACAGTTGAACTGTACATGCAAATACGTTTCGCGCTCGTTAAGAAAGCGTTTCTCAAGAAGCCGTGCGCTGTAGTGTTGCGGGCGTTGCATTGGAGTATTGTGGTGAACAGTGGTACAAAGAACGGGCTGAATAGATTGCTACGAAACAAATACAGTATGCTGGTAATGCGCTTCGTCGTAGTTCAGTAACTCTTCCGGGATAAGTTTCCGTCCGGCGTAGCCGCCTTTAATACTGTGATAATACATCAGCAGCGGCTCGTCGCTCCGCCAACAAAGGAAACATTCCTCTCCGTCAATGATAGCAGGAAAATCCACCAATCCGAGTGAAAAATCATAATCCTTGTAAATACATCCCAGTGATTCCAACTCCGCGATGTACCCTTTCAAGGTTGCAACATGACTTTGGTATTCGGGTATGTCGCCGACTAATGCGCCGAAGTCGAATTGCATACGGCGGATGATTTTCCCTGTTTCCAAGATGTCTGCAACAATAGTGCGGACTAACGGCAACGTGCGCGATGCTTCGGATGGAGTGAAGACAGTCATAGTATTATGGCGTTGTTGATGTGCGTTTCATCGCCCTTCGTTGGCGGAAAAATTCAATGACCGCAGGCATGACGGAGATAACGATGATTCCCAAAATGACAAGGGAAAAATTCTTTTTGATAATCGGCTGATTGGCGAAGAAATATCCTAACACGGTGAACGAGATAATCCAGACCACAGCCCCCACGACGTTATAGGTTGCAAAGCGCGAATACCCCATGTTGCCAATACCAGCTACGAATGGTGCGAATGTGCGGATGATAGGAATAAACCGCGCCATAATAATGGTCTTGCCGCCATGACGCTCGTAAAACTCATGGGTTCGCTCAATATGCTTCATGTTCAGCCAACGTATTTTGCCGGAACTGAAAATCCCCGTTCCGAAGCGTTTGCCAATCCAATAATTCAGTGCGTCGCCAATTATGGCTGCGATAATGAGAGAGACAATAATAACGGTTAAATCAAGCGAGCCGGTGGCACAGAGCGCACCTGTTGCAAACAAGAGTGAATCACCCGGCAGGAACGGCGTGACAACTAAGCCCGTCTCTGCGAAGACAATGGCGAAAAGTATGATGTATGTCCAAATACCCATTGTCGTCACCATCATATCAAGGTGCTTGTCAATGTGCAGGATAAAGTCAATCCAGAACTGTATGAATTCCATTTCTTCTATGTAGTGTGTAGTGCAAAATAGCCCGTGCCTGATAACATGACAAACGTAGTTCTACGGAGAAGTTCCGCCATGATGCTATGGTAGAGATGCTTTCTGTTTCAGCCACGATGTCACAGTGTCAATCACCTTTGGTGCGAACTCTTTTTTGAGCATTCCGTACTCGGAGGTCTCGCCGGATTGCGCCTCTTGGAACAGGTGGTTCGCATTGGGGATATTGACAATCGTTATATCCCTCTCGCCGGATTTTTCTTCTTTCATCTGCCGTAAAACAGAGCCGTTCTGAACCACATCCACCTGCACATCTTTGTTACCGAACATGGCAAGCACCGGAATTCGGAGTGAACGCAAGTCATACGCAGGGTTATAGTCAATAAAGAATTTGAACCACGGCATCTTTAGCTGATAGAGTTTTGATTGTGTCAATGACTGCAATCCTTCAACCGTATCCTTCATCATAGCGCGTTGTATGGGCGGAAGCAAGGCGAATTGCTTTATTGCTGCGTTGCGTATGTCCTTTTCAATATCTTCCATTCCCTTTCCTGTTCGGACTGCTGTATATGTTTCGGTTTGCCGTTGCGCCACACTGTCAATCTCACGCTTCGACTTGCCGTCACGGCGCATTCCACCAGTGATTTGCTGCAATATCACGCTATCGCCGCGTACAGCCGACGATGCCATGAGTATAATCCCGGCAATTGGTTTCGAGGTGGGCGTATTCATTTCTGATGCGAGCATTCCGGCAATAATGCCGCCTTCGCTGTGACCGAGAATAAACATCCGTGCAGAGTCAATGTCAGTCCGTTGTTTCAGTTGCATCAGTGCAAACCGCGCATCGGCTGCCAAGTCCTTTGTTGTGAAGGAAAACATATCGCCGCGGGATGCTCCCGTGCAGCGGTCGTCGTAGCGGAATGATGCAACACCTGCTTTCGCCAACTCGCGTGCAAGGATTGCAAACGGCTTGAATCCGAGTATCGTTTCATCTCTATCTTGCTGACCCGACCCGCTTATCATTATCACAAGCGGCACTCGCGCAGCGGATGATTTCGGCACCGTCAGAGTTCCCGCAATGACTGACTGTTCATCCGGCGAAAAGCGCAGGTCGTGTTCAATCACCAATGTGTCGGTTCTCGTTCCGAAATTCTTCTCTGTGGGTGATGTATTGGATTGTGTGGCTGTAAATGATGCTGTCAGTGGAATTCCTGATTGCATGAGTGTACCCGTGTACTGCCCGTCCGTTGTTGATGTCGCCGAACACTTACTCCAAACACCTATCGAAAGCTGGGTATGGAATGAAAATTCTTTACCTGTAAGATTGATACCCGCAAGCGGTATTCCGCCAATATTCTGCGAAGGGATGTCCATCCATCCGGCAAGAGAATCTTTTGTCGTGACAATAGTGAGATACACAGGGTATTTCATATAGGTTTGCAACGAAAGCGTTCCTGAAAACCAACGGGTTGCCTGTGCAACTTGCGATTGGGCAACAGATAGATTTGCCAACATCAAGACGAGTACAACGGTACTGCGGAAAACCGGAATGATAGTACTATTCATCAATACTAC
>JAEUSO010000198.1 GCA_016788605.1 Candidatus Kapaibacterium sp.
TCTGTTGCAACAAAGGCAATTGGGGAACCTATTGTCAGTTGTTTCATCTGTTCGGATGTGGCTGCAAAGTTGAGATTCTGTCCTTCGGTCATCACCATCCGTGCAACGCCAAGAACCTGACCTTGATTATCGAGAAGGGGACTACCGCTGTTACCCGGTGAAATCGCAGCCGTGAACTGAATGAACTTCGTTGTCCCGTAATTCTTAATCGTCCTAACCGATGAGACGATGCCATCCGACACACTTTGTTCGAAGCCGAGCGGATTGCCGACCACATAGACGCGCTCTCCCGATTCAGGAAGTGTTTTGCGCGTCGGCAGCGGTGTAATTTTTAAAGATGCGGGAATCTCCACTTCAAGAATGGCTAAATCAACAGACGTGTCCTGAGCTACAATATGCTTGCATTGGTATTCGGAACTATCGTTCATCCGAATCTTGACCGACGACGCATTTTTAATAACATGATGGTTGGTTATAATGCGGTTGCGCTCAATAAAGAATCCGCTGCCTGTCCCAGCTTTCAACCCAAAGCTGTTGTAATTCAATACCGAAACGACTGCCGGTTTCACACGTTTTACCATACCGACAATATCTTGTGCCAATAAGATATGGGCAGTGAGAATAAACATAATAAATACTGCCAAAACACAACTTCGTGCAGAAGTGTACATAAAGATTTCCCCGTGTAATGATGCATATATACTATAAGCGGACTCAAGAAAAAGTATGGTTGAGCCGTCTGCAATATACATCTGACAGTTTGAAATCAACTAATCCTTTCTACTATGGCTCTGTTTGCCGAATATGATTCTGTTCGTGTGATAAATTGATAGAACTTCTTTCTGCAACTCTGCCGACAAACGTCCGTATTGCGCGCATATTTCTCACGACGATTACGACTATGCAACGCGAAACCATGATGCGGGCGGCGGTGTACCACCAATACGGCGCGCCGGATGTTGTTCACCTGACATCGGTGCCGAAGCCAATCCCAAATCCCGACGAACTGCTTATCCGCGTAGTGGCAACAACAGTGAACCGTACGGATACGGGATTCCGCAGCGCAGAGTACGTTGTATCGCGTTTATTCAGCGGCGTGGTGCGACCAAAGTTTCCTATTCTTGGGTGCGAGTTTTCGGGCGTTGTCGAGGCGGTTGGCAGCCGCGTTACGCGGTTTTCCGTTGGCGACAGAGTGTTCGGGTGGGACGACGCACGGTTCGGGAGTCATGCCGAGTATCGCATCAGCCGCGAAGATTCCTGTATTGATATTATCCCCGACGGATTCACGTTCTCGCAGGCGGCGGCACTGACCGAAGGCGCACAGTACGCACTCCATGACATTCGCGCTGCTAATGTAGTTAGGGGAACATCGGTACTTGTATATGGTGCTACGGGAGCAATCGGTTCGGCGGCGGTGCAACTTTGCAAAAACATCGGTGCGTTTGTAACGGCGGTCTGCGGCACGCAGCATACCGAACTTGTGCGCTTGCTTGGTGCCGACGAGGTGGTTGATTACCAAACGCAGGATTTTACAGCAACCGAACGTCGGTATGAATTCGTCTTTGATGCAGTTGGCAAGCGTTCATTCACAGAGTGCAAGCATTTGCTAAAAGCCAACGGCATCTACATCTCGACAGAACTTGGCAAGCGCGGCGATAACGTATGGCGTGCGTTGGCAGCTCCGCTTCTGCGCCGTTTCGATGACGGCAAACGCGTCCTCTTTCCGCTACCGCTGACTAAGCCCGAAATGACACATGAAGTGCGTACGGTTGCTGCATCGGGCGACTTCAACCCGCTCATTGACCGCGAGTATTCTTTGAATGATATTGTAGAGGCACACCGCTACGCCGAGTCGGGCATGAAAGTGGGCAATGTGATTGTGCGTGTGAGTGAGTAGGAGTGGGATTTCATTGAATACTGTGATGTTACAATCGAAATTGCAATCCCGCCCGCACCTGTAAAAGAAATACGATTGATTCCGTTTGCGGGGGCAATCGTTATTGAGTTAGGATTATACATCCCCTTTTCATGTGCATGTACTGAAATAGTGCGTATGTAATTACTACCGCTTCATGACAATGATAAGCGAATCTTTTGTCACTGTGGCAATGGTGAACTCATTGTTCTGTTTCATAAACCTGATGTCCCCCGTCACTTTGCGTGAACCGGAGTTATAGATATACCTGCCGCTGTAACTGTGTATGTTATCATCGTTGCCGCACCATGCGCTATACGATGACCTACACGTATTGTCCGCATTGAACTTAATACGCATTCCCCAGTCATGTAATCTTGGTACATGCGGGATGAATATCATCGTGTCGGATGTCGCATCCTCATACCAAATAAGATCTTTATATTCCCATGTACCCAACAGTTCTGCGGGCGGCGGATCGGATTGGAGCGACTGCAAGGAGTCGGTGCAGGAGAAGGCAGTCCCGATGACTGCAAGAGTAATTGTTGCAACAACGAACCGTATTGCAATGTGCGTGAAGTTGGGTTGGATTGGCATAGCTACTTCATGTGTGAGATGAACGCATTAGTGTTATAGGCGAAGATACAACCGAATCCATTCGCAGCAACGGAGTTACGTGTATTCGCAAGTGTTGTGTTTCTTGCCATTCCGCATCTTGTGTGTAAGTTGCCTTTGCATCAATCACAATCAACAAAGGGGTGCGTATGAAGTGGCGCGGACGACGCGAAAGCGATAATGTGGAAGATATTCGTGATGGCGGCGGCGGTTTCGCCGGACGTGGCGGCGGCTTGCCGTTCGGCGGGCGCGGAGCGGCGGTTGGCGGCGGATTGGGTACGATTGTTATCGTGATTATCGTGATGCTGATGGGCGGCGACCCGACGCAGTTTCTGCAAGGCGGCGGCGGAATGCCACAGCAAGTGCAACAGCAGCAACAACCCCGTCAGCGCAATGCCGGGGAAGATGAACTTGCTTCGTTTGTGAAAGTGGTGCTTGCCGATAATGAAGACGTGTGGCAGCAACTGATGCAGGACTACGGTCATGCGTACCGTTTCCCGCGCCTTGTGCTGTTCTCGCGCTCGGTGCATTCGGGTTGCGGCACCGCCGGCTCGGAAACAGGTCCCTTCTACTGTCCCGCCGACGAGAAGGTGTATATTGACTTGACGTTCTATGATGAAATGCGGACAAAGTTCAAGGCGAGCGGCGACTTTGCAATGGCGTATGTGGTGGCGCACGAAGTCGGTCATCATATTCAGCATGTGCTTGGTATCTCGGACCAAGTCCACCGCGCACAGCAACGCTTGAGCAAAGCAGAAGCGAACCGCCTCTCGGTCAAGTTAGAACTGCAAGCGGATTTCCTTGCGGGCGTGTGGGCGCACCACGCGCAAAAGATGAAGGATGTTGTGGAACAAGGCGACATCGAGGAAGCGCTCACAACGGCTGCCGCTATCGGCGACGACCGTTTGCAAATGATGGGGCAGGGATATGTGCAGCCCGAGTCGTTCACGCACGGTTCGTCGAAAGAGCGCATGTACTGGTTCAAGCGCGGATACGAAAGCGGCAACATCCGCGACGGCGACACCTTTGGCAATGGCAGTTTGTAGTAGGTTTTCGATCTAACCATTCATCAATATTCACGGGGAGCTTGGTATGCAATCACGCCGCTCAATACTCGGCGCACTGACGGGAACAGGACTGGCGATGCTCAATCCGTCGTCCTTTGCGTCTGTTGTCCGGTCGCTCGCTTCATTCGCACAGCAGGGCGGTTCAGACATTGCCTCGGACGAGCAGTTCTGGCTGCATATTCAGGATGCATTCGATGTGGATCGTTCCATAATCAATTTGAACAACGGCGGTGTAAGTCCCGCGCCGCGCGTGGTGATGGAGTCCCTTCGTCAAGCAATGGAGTATAGCAACACTGCGCCATCCTATACTATGTGGCGGCATCAAGAGCCGAACATCGAACTCATCCGCTCGCAGCTTGCCGCAATGTTCGCTGCCGATAGCGAAGAGATTGCCATCACACGTAATGCAAGCGAATCGCTCGAAACACTGCAACTTGGTATTGACCTCAAGCGCGGCGACGAGGTAATAACCACAACGCAGGACTACCCGCGAATGCTGACAACGTGGGATCAGCGCGCCCGCCGCGACGGAGTTATCATAACAAAAGTTGATTATCCCGTACCGCTTCTGAACCACGATGACTATGTGGAGCGCATTGCATCGGCAATCACCCCGCGCACACGCATCATCCATATTTCGCACGTCTGTTTTATGACCGGACAAATCCTTCCTGTTCGCCGTATCACCGACCTCGCCCGTGCTAAAAACATTGTCTGTATCGTGGATGGTGCGCACGCATTCGCCCAGTTCCCGTTCACCCGTGCAGAACTCGGTTGCGACTACTACGGATGCAGTTTGCACAAATGGCTCTATGGTCCCATCGGCACCGGTTTTCTCTATATCCAGAAAGACCTCATTAAAAATGTCTGGTCGCTGATGGCATCGCCCAAAGACATGGAAAGCAACATTCGCAAATTCGAGGAAATCGGCACGCATCCCGCAGCATTGCACAACGCACTTGGTGCGGCGGTTATGTTCAACCAGTCACTGACGTTGGAGCGCAAAGCCGCGCGCTACCGCCACTTGCACAACATCTGGACCGAGCGTCTTTCTCACTACGACAACGTGAAGTACATGAGCAACCTTGCCGATACGCGCAACTGGTGCGGTATGATAACCGTGAACATCGAAGGCACAGACCTGAATAAACTGCAAACGTATCTCTTCGAGAAGCACCGCATCTTTACCGTCGGCATCACGCACGAGCAGTTCAAGGGTCTTCGTATTACCCCCGCCGTATATACCCGTGCCGCCGATATGCACCACTTCGCCGACGTAATGGAGCGCGTGGCGCAAGGAAAAATCAGCGAAGTAAAAGCGTAGGGAGCGTAGACAACAAACATATTCTGAAAGCGATTGTATGAGATTCATTACCATCAGTATCGTTGTGATTTTGTTCGTGCTAAGCATATCCTGCAATCATTCTAACAGTTCGCCAAAAACCATCAAGGTATGCTGCCCAACTCAATATGCAACGATAGATATTACGTTGTTGGGTCACCATATTCGCTGCGATAGTTCCGACATATATACTGGATCGGACTCAAACGATTTGGTCAGAATGTTACTTGCTGATAGCGTCTTTAGTTCTTTGATTTCGTATTCTACTGCACACGGTGTTGCGATAGGCAACCCGTATAGTGTGATTCTTTATACACGTGGAAATGTCCGGCATAACCATGCCGTCATTGATGACAGTATAATTGGAATCGGCGCGTTTTATGTGGATTATGGTCAACGCTCGTTAGTGTTAAAAACATGGAGGCGGGTAGACGGGATGTTTGTCGAACTACGGGAAATCGAGGCGGAAGTATCGGGCATGATAAACAATTACTTAGGTTCAATAGCAGATGATGTGTTATCACAGGGTTCATACAAATCAAACTCAATCCTTCATGTATTTTCCAAATCCAATGTTGATACAATGAGAAGGGTCAGCAAAACATTTGAGTACCGCCTTTCCCATGACCATGATACGTTTTATGATAAACTCACCGAATACAAGAAACATATGAAGTGATAATCATAGTAACAGCAAGTAAGTCGGCGCAGCATCTTCATCTTCCACCACTCCCCGCGCTATGCCGGAAAGGGTAGTCCGTTTTCACTCAACCAGTTGTCGGCGCAGCTATATGAATACCGTCGGCGGTAGTAGGTAAGAACCGATAACAGAATGTTACCTCGACTAAAGCGGGGGATATTCACTTTTCCATCTTAACTACCTGTCCTAAATATGGGGGGCACCATATCTATGTGTCTGAAAATTGCAAGTATATTAAAGCTACAGAAGCAACTGTCATAATAATTAATGCCGCAAAGCCAAGGATATTCGTTAATCTTCCATTCACATTTTCTCCCATTATTTTCTTATTGTTCGAAATGTGTATGATGATGGCAATCAGAACAGGAGCAGTTAATCCATAGAGAATGGCTGTGTAAATCAATGACTGGATTGGTGTAATACCGATGTAGTTTAATGATAAGCCCAGTATTAACGAAATAGCAATGATGACATAAAATGCTTTTGCATCATGAAATTTTTTGTCAAGTCCTTGTTCCCATCCAAATGTTTCGGTAATAATGTAAGAAATAGAGCCACTCAATACAGGAATTGCAATAAGTCCTGTCCCAATTACTCCTATTGCAAAAAGTAGATAAGCAAGATTTCCAGCTAATGGTTTTAGTGCCATTGCCGCTTGTTCAACTGTGTCAATTTGATGGATACCACCTTTAAATA
>JAEUSO010000199.1 GCA_016788605.1 Candidatus Kapaibacterium sp.
GAACATTGGCGAAGCAAGGTCTGCATTCCGTGAAATGACAATGCGGATTTTTTCATTCGCCGCAGGGAATTGTATAGTACCGCCGCTCCGCCGTTCAAGCGATACGATGTCAGCGTCTGGGTACATCAGTTGTGCAGGCGGAGGGATAGTGAACAGGAGTGATTGGTCACAGCGGAGTTGTGACGTGTCGAGCGTTGCACCGTCGGCGGGAAACGGTTGCAACGGCATTTTCAAACCAAGCGAGAAGCGGGATGTTGCACTCACAGGAAATACTTGGTTGCGCTCGTTCGTACCGCGTGTCAATGTGCCGCGTACAGTCCATGTGTATTCCTCACCGCGGCGGAAACGCGAGTTCATAGCCACATCGGCATTACCTGCATCATTCAACCAATTTGCTATAAGAAGACGTGCGCGTTCGTTAGCCCGCGGGTCGGATTGCGATAGCCCTTGTGCCGCATAAATACTGTTCTCACGTCCGCCCCATGCAAGGCGGCGGTTATTACCCGGCAGTGTGCCTGATTCATTTTGAACAGTGACATCATACGTGAATCCGACCATCGTATTGCAGAACTCGCCCCACCTGACAATAAGCGGCGGCGTGAGCCACGGAATGGTATCGTGCTGTGCCGGATAGTAGGAATCAAGCCGCATCGTGCCGTCGTTGCACTGTGCTGTTGATGAACAGTTTGCCTGTTGCTCGTTGAAGAGAAACGTCCATATCTCACTCCGTCCGTCGGATGCACCGCGAACTGCAATCGGACGGTTCATCATGTCGAGTGCCTGAACCTGCCATGCAATCCGGTTCACACACGGCATTCGGTTAATCCTGTTCAAGATAGCCGGATAAAACATCTGCGGGATGGTGGTTGGTGTTGTGATGATGTCATCGAGCAAGATAAAGTCGGTGCGAACAGGCGACGGACGCGAGAAGACATCGCTCAACACTTGTTGTTCCTGCTGCCCATCGAACATTGCAGCTACCACAATGCGATACTTAACCAATGTCCCGGTATTCAGTGGTGTCCAAGTGAACGTTACCGGTGCATTTCCAACCGGCAATCGCTGCGTGTTGGGCGGCAACCGCAGTTGAATCATTTCGGGAATCTGAATCGTGAACGACGTACAAGAACGCTGCTGCTGATTTGTATTCACAATCGGAACAAGCTGTCCCGTTTGATTCCTTCGATACACCGTTACGCAGTAGTCGTAGCGTCCTTCGGGAAGCATGTTGGTGGTTGCCGCTTGCAAGCGCAAGGCAGAGTCAATATCAAACTGTGCACTACGTTGGATTTCCTGTTGATTGATGACTAACTGGCTTGGAAACGGAATACGATACGGACGAAGCGTACCGTCGAGTTTTGAGTACGCCACACGTTGATTGTTACGGACAATCTCGATACCGATAAACACATCCTCATTGAGTATTTGCGTCGAGCCGATGATAATCTGTGCTATATTGGGATCGGTGCGCCATGAACCTAAATCGGCGGGCGGCGGATTGCGGAGAAACACCGTCGTTACAGTTACGGCTTGGGCATACGCCGAAGTTGTACTGACACACGCAAGCATGAAGAGTATCGCAACTTGCACCATACAATGGCGCAGGTTCATCATAGTTTTCAATCCACAATCATTCAGTGATACACTGTCATTGCTGGGTATAAGGTTATTGCTCATAGTCATACGTATCAAAATGAAATTCCGTATTGCATACTGCCTTGCATATCGTTTGTTGCAAGCGCACCCGCCGCCGTATAACTGTAATTGTTATGCAACAGCATGACGGTGAAATTGCCATAGCTTCCCGCCGAGTACGATGCTTGCAATCGCGCAAAAAACTGTGTGGTTTTCGTAACGGTGCTGATAAGATTCACACCCGCCGACGCATTCAAAGCAAGCGCGTTGTCGAAAAGAGAATACCCGACTGTTTCGTTGATATTCGTCACTGAAATCGGTTGCGGTATCGCCCCGTTCCGCGCATTGTTGTGCATCAGCATTGTTGTCAGCGAGAGCGTCGAAGGAAAGTTGATGCTGTGCATTGCCGAATACGTTGTGTTATTGGCGTTCACCGATGCCGCTGTGAATTGGTTGCGATCCTCGCTCACCTGATACATCACACTTGCCGTCACTGCATTCATGCCGCCTAATGCAGCAAAATTCACAACTGGCGAAAGCGACAGAAACTGCGAAAGATTCGAGAGCCGGAGTGTGTCATTCAGTACCGACGAGCGCATTCCGAAATTCGAGTAACTCGCATTGATGTTCACATTGTTCGTCACGGCAACCGATACATTCGCCGAGCCGATGAGTTGGGTAATGGTGTTCTCTTTGGTATTGCGGACGTTGTTCGAGCGCGTTCCGATGCTGCCGCTGATATTCACCCTGCTCTCGAAAAGCCGCAACGACGGCGATACCGTCATATCGAACATATCATTGAGCATTTGAATATAGCCCAGCGAGATAAAGCCGGGACCAACCCACCGCAGGTTGCCTTGCAAGGAAAACTCATCCGTTACTGTTACGGTTGTTCCAACCCTGAACGACGCATCAACACTTGTGCTGCTGTTATATCCGACCATTGATTCGAGCAATCCAATCCGGTTTGCGCTATCCATTAGTACTGCACGCTGATTGGCGGTGAACATCGAGATGCCGCCTTCGGCATTAAGCTGCAACAGTTTATCAATCAGATTCGACGAGAAGCTGAACGAACCGACGAGATTACGATGCGGCGCAGGTGTGGCGGAAGAACGTGTGATGGATGATTCATCATCCTCGGCGTGCATAATGCTCAAGTGCGCTTTCGTTCCTTCTTTCGTATAGCCGAACTGTCCGGCAATAATGCGCCGTGCATACGTTCCTGCAAAGTTTTGTGCAGAGTCAGCCGAGCGCGCAAGAAGTGAATACCCGTACACAGCCGAAAACTGCAAATTTCCAAGCGTAACATCGGCACCTCCACCCAGCAGGCGAACATCACCCAACGTAAGTTCGGAATGTTGCTTGTTGAAATATCCGGCGTGCAGTTGCAGCCATGAACCGAAACGCGGACTGATACCAAACTGACTGAACGGTTGCGAATACCCCGCCCCGCCACGGTTTGTTATGTAGGCGTTGAACGGTAATTGCACTTGGTCAAACAGATTGAGCGTCAGATTAAGCGATGCCCGGTGGATTGGCTCGATTGCCGGGAATGAGGGTGACGAATTGGAGAAATAGTCGCTCGACGCACCGACAGAGCCGCGCAACGATACCCAAGAATCCTGTGCATAATCAGGCAGTGCAAAAGTCAAGACCATCAGCCAAAACAGCACGTGTGTTCGCAATGTTGTCATTTTCGTCCCCGTTACGTCGTTTTTTCATATTCACGGACGAAACTATTCTGGCAAAGTCGCGCTAACGAACAAAGATTCTCTCATTCTCAAATTTCTACCGGAGCTAAATTGCCATTGCTTCAGACATTGATGACCACAACCGTATGACACCATCAGGGGACTTGCACGAGTTAATCCACTCGCTTACCAAGACCGAAAAACGTTACTATAAACTCTTTGTTACCCGTACTGCAGGTGCGAAAAACACGTTTGCGCTAAAAGTATTCGATGCCATTGCAAAGCAAAAAACCTACGACGAGGAAAAGCTGCTGGCGCAGTTCACAGGCGAGTCATTCACCACTAACTTTGCCGCCTACAAGAATATCATTTACAATACGGTGTTGCGTGCGTTGTTGCAGTACCATGAATCCACCCAACAACAGGAAGCACTCCATGCCCAGGTACGTCATGTTAAACTGCTAATAGATAAAAACTTATTCAAGCAAGCATACAAACTCAATCAACGGATTCGAAAGAAGGCGCTTGCCAATAACGATTATGCCGTCATCCTTGAAACCATCGAATTCGACCGGAAGATATTGTTTATCCGCAGCGGGGAATACCTCTACGATGCCGAGCCGCACGTTGTTGTGGAGCGGCTGAATGAGATTGAAACCCAAACACACCGTATATGGCAAAAGACAAGCACTATGCGGGCTATTCAAACAACAATCCTTGAGCGTCACTACAATTTTGCCAAACATTTTTCAACATGGGAGGAAGCTAAAACGTGGGCGGAATCACAAATGCAGCATCCCTACTTTCTGCCGGATGCGACGCTTGAGAATTTCTATATTTTCCAACTGTATCATTATACCCATGTTGTCTACGAGTCACAATTCCGTACGAATTACGCGCAGGCAATGGAGCACGCCGTCACATTGGTCAATGCATTCGAAGCAGAGCCGGAGCGCATCAGACACACCGGCTACATGTACTCGCAAGCGTGTTCAATGGTAATTGTCAATGCAATCTGGATGTATGACGATGCGACTGCAAATGTGTACGTGGACAAAATGTATAACGCCCAGAAAACATACGGGTTGGAATCATCACCTGAAGTAGATAGATATGTATTGCAAGCGGTGGTGTATGAAGGCGCACTTTTAACATCGTCACTTGATACGGCGAGGGTTTTGGCGTATGTGGAGCGGGCGAAAGTAGTATTGGAAAAATACTCGTCCTTGAAACGGTATGAGATGGAAAGGCAAATTGTATTACTAAGTGCCGAGGCATTATTCTCTATCGGAAACTATAAACAATGTATTGAATGGTGTAATCGCTTCATCCATACTCCACATTATTTTCATTACACTACCTCAACTGTTGTCATACGGGTATTGCTCATTCTTAGCCATTACGAACTTGGCAATACAGAGGTAATTGACTCGCTTGCCCGCGCCGCATTAAGAAGTTTGGATTCGTTCGAGATTGAACGACCGGATGATGCCGTCTTCTTCCGCGCTATTCGTAAAATAGCTTTGTGCGACTCGAAACAGGAAGAACTGCACCGTATTCAAAAAATGCTGAACGACATGGTCGCTGCAAATGCAGACCTGCCAAATGCTATTGCAAGCAGAGTCAATCTTTCCCTGCATTTTGTATGGGGACAAGCACATATCAAAGGAGTTAGCTTCCGCGAGGAATACCTGTTTCAGCAACAAGAATATGTTCGATTATCTAAAGGCGACTAGGGATTTTCGATTACTGCAAGGTCGGCATTGCGGCAACGGCTTCACTATACATACTGAAGTTACGCAAGACCCCGCAAATGGCTTAAAATCAGGTTTTATATACCACTTTTGAGCAAAAAGCACATCTGCTCATACAGATTCCCCGTTCCCGTCTGATCCGATGAACTGCCCTGAACACGCTACTGCACAACTCCGCCGGACGGTCTATCGTGTCTTAATTCCTTCACTGATATCTGGCTCGGATACACTTCGTTTCGCTACGACAATTATTTGAGCGCATTAGGATGTTAGCTCTTGTACAAAAGTAAATTCTGGCGGTAGTGAATGACGTAGGTAAGAATAATATATAGCCATTGTACTTTATGCTATCATATCATGATACAAACTTCGCTCTCTAGTTTTGTCACATATCTTTCAAACTACTTTCGCATATCTTACATGTATGTTGCACACAAATATGTTATTGTACTACACTCAGAGTTTCTTTATTTTTTCTCTACATCAGTAATATGATGTTTATACAATTGAATACGGATTGCGTTTGCAAGGCAGGATTCATCTTGTAACAACGACGCCTTACCATATAGTGTTACAGCCACAACAATTAGGAAAGTATCTATGAAGTATTACCTTTTTTTTCTCCTCCTTGGTTTCATCACTGAGTATTCCATAGCCCAATTTCAAAAAACAAACTATGAACACCATCATACTCCACTTCAACATAGTGCAACATTATCTGATATTCGATCCATCGAATGCTCTGGTCTATCAATTCCTGACTACAACAAGAATCCCTTACTTGTTAATATCAAAAACCTTCAGAAGAAACATTTTTTTAGTCCCGAACTTGAATATCTGAAATTGAATAAGACCCAAATCAAACTCAAGGATTCCGTAACTGTGAAAAACGATGTGCATGCGTACTCTGCATCAACGTCGTCATTTGGAATAGCAACTAATTTCAAGGGTAATATTTTTAATGGTGGGGCACCGCCGGATAACACTATTGCGGTTGCAGACAACGGGAATATAGTATCTGTGATTAACTGTAATGTAGCGTATTACAATAGTACGGGCAAGCTGCTTTGGACCGGCTCGTTTTGGGAGTTATTCAACGATCCCTCACTTACGGAGATTATTTACGACCCTATTGTAATGTACGACTCACAGGCAGAT
>JAEUSO010000019.1:0-8633 GCA_016788605.1 Candidatus Kapaibacterium sp.
CCGTCGAGTCAGTACCATACGGGAACTGTGCGGACTTGGTAGCAGGATTTTGGAAGAAGCGGTTACCCTCAGGGTTATTCGTCCAAAAATCCATCGGGAATTGGTGTGCACCCGATATGATGCGATACCATGTTTCCGGTTGGCAATTCAAATCCACCTCAGGATTTCCATTGCCGCAGCCACTCAAAAAGCCATATGGCTTCCAGAATGCATCGGCAGGATCATCACTGTCCACAATGTAGTACCCTTGCGAAACGGCAGGTGCCAATGTGGCTTTGGTTGGATTTGCAAATTCCGCATTAAACGGTCGCGGATAGGAGCCGGGTGTGCCCCCTTTGTATAACGTACTACGGCGCTGTTCGTCGTTTCCTTTGTCGCCGTTTGCCCAGGCAATCGAACTTATCCCGATTGCCAATAAAAGCAGTATCACTTTGAACCGCATGGGTCCCCCAAATAGTTAGTGGTACAATAACCTTAAATAAAAAATAACATTGATTACTTTACACAATAATACATGGCTTGCCTGATGTGTTTCAGTCCCGAAACAAGTCGGCTTGCGATGTATGTATCTCGTATGTGATAACTGTATGTAGCCGCATAATACTTCATTGTCCCCCGTATTACCGAAATATACCGTAGTTACCCCAAGTCGTCGTGAATGAATAATTTTCATTGTCCGATTCTCGTAAAGTTGAGAAACTTTTCTGAATAAATCAAAGAAATTCTTTCATCCCATACATTTTCAGTGTATTTCGCGCTATCCCTCTGACAAATATGCTATTCCTGCATTGCAGAAAGCAAACGGTTTAGCACGAACGGGTAAAATTGCCGTTCTGCCGTTTGTACTTGCTCAGCTATCATATCAGGTTGAGCGTGGGGTGATATTTCCACAATACACTGATCAATAATCTGCCCTTCGTCATACTCTTCGTCCACCCAATGAACAGTGCATCCGGTTTGCGAATCACCCGATTCGGATACCGCAGTATGAACATTCATCCCATACATTCCCTGCCCGCCGTATTTCGGCAAGAGCGCAGGGTGTGTATTAACTATTGAGCGAGGGTATTTCTTCAGAAGCGATGGCGGGACTTTCCGCAGATACCCCGCTAATGCGATGAACTCAACAGAGTGGATCTTCAGCACCGAAAAGAGTGTGTCACAGAACTCATCATATTCAGAGTACTCTTGCTCACGAATGACGGATGCCGGTATATCATACTCCTCTGCAATATCCAATACACCCGCTTTTGGCGATGAACTGACAATCAGCACCGGTTTGTATGAACAGTCGTTATTCTTTTGATAATACTCAAGGATTGCTTGTGCCGTAGTTCCCTTTCCAGATGCAAAAATTGCCAAGCGTATTTTCCCGTCTTGTTGTTCCGATTCTTCGTTAACGTTGCCTGTCACAGTATTCACCCTCTTACGATATATTGAAATACCGTGCTTCGCGGTGGTGACAAACAATAGCACTTGTTGATTGCTCCGGCACAAGTTGGTATTCTTCGGTTAAAGTAACTCCAATACGTTCGGGGCGAAGCAACTCGAAAAGCTTGACCTGGTCGTCGAGGTTAGGGCAAGCAGGATAGCCAAATGAATAACGCGATCCCTGGTATCCTTGAGAAAACAACCGCCGCACATCATCAGCATCTTTAGACCCAATACCCAATTCCGCACGGACGATTTTATGCCAATACTCGGCAAGGGCTTCCGCCGTCTCGACGCTCAAACCGTGGAAGAAGAGATAGTCCTTGAAGTTGCCGCTCTCGAAAAGTGTATGTGCGTATTCCGTGGCACGCTGCCCTGCTGTGACGACATGAAACGCTACAACATCAAAATCAGACGATGAAACCGGGCGGAAATAATCGCTAATACACAAGTGCCTGCCGTCCTTCTGGCGGGGAAACGAGTAGCGCATCCATTCCACAACATTTTTCTCTTGAATCGAGGTAGGAGTCACCGTTGTCCATGTACTATGAATATCCGGCTCGGCAAGCGGCTTGTAAATCACAAGGTCATTGCCATCGGCTTTACAGGGAAAGTAACCGTACACCAATTTTGGCTCTAAAAGTTTTTCACGCTTCGAGCGGAGCTTCAATTCATTGAATGCCGGATATGCTTCTTCTTTCATCTGACGGTTGTATTCGACTTCGGTTGTTTTGCTTCGCTTAAACTGCCATTGCCCGCGTATCAAGGCAATTTCGTTGATATACTCGAAGACCTTGTCAAGCAAAACATTCTCAACAATGCGCGAACCGTAGAATGGCGGCACAGGCACGGGTTCGTTACGGGAAACATTCGAGGTGAGTTCAAGTACGCGCTGATGCGAGCCGTCGTCGTGCACACGAACATTGACTGCATAATCGGCGCGGTTTTCTTGGTCGGCTTGCAGACGGAGTGAAGCATCGAGTGCAGCACCTGTACCACCACCGGAACTTGCGGCATACACATCTTGTGCAGCGCGTACCTCGACTGATACGGAAGCCAAGTCAGCGTCTTCTGCTGCCTGAATCTTTGCTTCCATACCGAGTTTGGTTTCTTCAATGGACTCGCGTTCCGCCGCCTGAACTCCTTCAGTCAATTCTTGCATGAATCGCAATCCGTCGAAGGCATCCTGTGCGTAATCAAGTTTTCCGGTATAAACAGCGCGAAGGTCTTTTTCTACAAAACGGCGGTTGAGTGCCGCACCGCCTAGTACGACAGGCACATCAAGCCCGCGTGCCTGCATGTATTCAAGATTTTCCTTCATGATTGCGGTTGATTTTACCAAAAGCCCGCTCATACCGATTGCATTTGCCTTATGCTCTTCCATTGCGTTGAGCATTGTTTCAACCGGAACTTTAATGCCGAGATTCACAACCCGGTATCCGTTATTCGATAGGATAATATCAACTAAGTTTTTACCGATGTCATGCACATCGCCTTTTACAGTGGCAAGTACCATTGTCCCTTTTGCGCCCGCTCCCTCGACTTTATCCATGAATGGTTCAAGAAATGCCACAGCCGCTTTCATCGTCTCGGCGGATTGCAGCACAAACGGAAGTTGCATCTGTCCCGAACCAAAGAGTTCGCCCACAACTTTCATCCCGTCAAGCAAAATATCATTGATGATGGCAAGTGCGGGGTATGTTTGGAGTGCGGTAGTCAGGTCGCGGTCAATGCCTAAGCGGTCGCCGCCTATAATACGTTGCTTCAGACGCTCTTCGATGCTGAGGTTCTCTGTATCAATGACTGCTGCCACTGTTTTGGCATCGGCGTAATATGCCATAAGTTCAACCAAGGGGTCGTAGGTGCAGCGGCGTTCAAGTGACATGGTGATTTTTATACGGGTTTGAAATACGGACTGCAAATATCCGCACTATGCCGCAACTCGCACAAAGATTGCTGTGCCGTCACCAACGCTTACATATCGCCTCTGCCGAATATCATAACTGGAATGGTCTTCAGGATGATTTGGATGTCGAACCACAATGACATGTTTTCGATATAATAATAGTCAAGCACCACCATATCATTGAAGGATATGTTTTTGCGGTCGGATACCTGCCATAGTCCTGTGCAGCCGGGCGTTACACTAAGGCGTTTCTTCTGCCATTCGCTGTACATCTCGTATTCATGCGGAAGGCAGGGGCGCGGTCCGACGATGCTCATATCGCCTTTCAGGACATTCCATAGTTGCGGAAGTTCATCTAGCGAGGTCTTTCGCATAAACTTCCCTATTCGCGTCACGCGGTTGTCATTTAGAATTTTCCCGACAACAGCATTGTTTTTGATATAATCTTCATATTGCTTTTTCATAACAGTCGGATCGTGCTTCTCGCTGGCGATTTTCATTGAACGGAACTTATAGAACGAGAATACGCGACCGCCTTTGCCAACACGGCGCGAGGTATAGACAACCGCTCCGGGTGAACTGATACGGACGGCAATGGCAAGTGCCGCAAAGACAGGCATCAACAGAATGCAACCGACACCGGCAAGGAGAATATCGAGGGCGCGCTTGAGTAAGCGGGCACTGACACTATACCTGTTGCCTTTCAGGTGAACGACAGGAAACTCGAAGTGCGGGACAACAGTGCCATTGCGAAGCGGCGTACCGTTCAGATGAAATGAGTCGGATGCCACATCCACCATTGCACCAAGTTGCGTACCCGTTTCCGCAAGTTCGAGTATCTCCTGCGGCTCGAATTCATCTCCGGCAATGACAAGTTGGTCAATGCCGTGTTCATGAACGATGCGTTTAAGTTCGTGCTTGCGTCCGAGAATCCGGTAGCTGTTGCTTTCGTGAATGAGCGTCAGGTTTTCGGTGTCGGAATCATCAATGAATCCTACGATGTGCATATCTGAGTCGGGTTTGAGCATCATCCGCTTGGCGATGCGCTCTCCTTTAGTTGTGGCACCGATAATAGCAGCGCGACGGATAAAACGTCCGCTTCCGATTGCGTTTTTCCACACAGTGCGGAAGATGACCATACGCCAGATACTCATCAGCAGAAATCCGGCGGGAAACACGACTGCATTGATTGCGCGGCTGCCGAACCAGTTTTCCGGACGGATGAGATAGTCATAAAAAACAGCCATCATCAATGCCGCGAAGCAGGATTTGGCAAGCAGAACACTTTGCTGGCTTCGGTTGATAAAAACATCATGCTTGTATAAACTGTTGAACTCCATCGCACAAACCCACACGACGGCGAAGAGCGCAAAGGCGGTCATATTCCCGATGTTTAGCGCGGATGATTTGCCGGGAAGGAAAAGCATCGCGGAAAGAAATGAAGCAACAATGCAGAGGTAGTCGCCAAAGGCAAGTATCCACTTATAGCGTGGCAACGAGTATCCTGTCATAATTGGTACATCCATGTATTGTGCATTGATTCAGTTCTTCCGGTAGAAAAACCATGCCACCCTTCCGGCATGGACGCGGGTTGGAGATGGCGGATGATGCACAGGTATGGTGCGAGGGTATTGGTTGATGGCGGATGGAATGACGGAATGGGGATACCGCACGGCGCTTTCCCGCAGCGGAAGGGTACGGCAAGGATGAGAGGTTTGGTGCGGTATGCTCATGCACCCCATACGCTTGGCATGGTGTTTGGGTTTTATATCCATACCGTCACGACACCGCTTGATGTGCAGTACTTGCATGTGGGCACATGAGTCGTGATTTCATATACTTCGGATTATTAACGCAGGAAGCACCAGTGCAATCCACCCAACATGTACTCCCACTGACGGACTTGAGCCGTGCACGTCAGCTCCTTGATGAAAAAGTCATCGAGAAGTTCGGTACGTGGGACACCATTCCGTCGAATGAAATGAAAATGTTTCTTTATGATTTAAAGAATACATTTATTCAAGAACTTCCAAAGGTTGGAATTGACCAACCGCACGGACGGCAAATTGCAACTGCAAGCGACAGCACAAGACAGTCGCTCGTTCAGTCGGATGCTGCATGGCTGACTGTTCGCAATCTTCAGAACCTGGTTATCAAGCTGCACCGCCGCGATGACGGCGAGATTGTGTACGACCTGCGCGAAGGAAAACTTGCAGGCGATTTCACGACGAAGGAAGTGTTTGGAAAAACGCCGCTTGAACTCTTCGGTGAAGATGTGGCGCGCATTACAATGCCCAATGTTGAGCGCGCATTTGCCGGCGAAACCGTGCAGTTTGAATATGAATTAAACGGGAAGAATTTTTTGACGCTCTTAGAGCCGGTTCAACGAGACGGGATGCGCGTAAGCGATGTTGTCGGCTCGATGATTGACATTACCGACCAGAAGCAAACCGAGTACAAACTGCGCCACAACGAGCAACTGTTCAGGATGCTGATTGAGTCAATGCCGGTGGGCGTGATGAAGCAGGAAGTTCGCAACGACGACGGCACAGTACACGACGAGGTGATGAATGCGGAGTTCCTGAGAATCACCGGTTACTCGGCGGACGAACTGATTGCAATGGACGGTGAAGCACGGGCGGCTCTCTTCCACCCCGACGACCTAGCCGACATAATGAAACAATGGTATGAATGGGGTATTTCCACAACCGAAAGCGTTCTGCATTTGCAATACCGGTACAAGCACCGTGCGGGTAACTACCGCTGGTTGGATAATTACCTTGTGAAATATCCGAGCAAGGACTCGACACGCGAAATCGTCCTGCAAGTTGTTCTTGATATAACGAGCCGGATTGAGTCGGAGCAACACCTGCGCCACCTTGCATCATACTTGCAGCAAAGCGTGAAGCCGATATTCGAGGTAAAGGAATCCGGCATCATAACATTTCTTAATCCTGCCGCTGATCGAGCCTTCCCCGACCTATACGAACGGAAGTTCGAGCATCCGGTGTTACAGCAGTTTGCGGATGTGATGGATGCCATACGCGACTCGCCTGACAACGTGCATAAACGGATGTTGGATATAGGCGACGAATACTACGAGCAGCATATTTACTACATGCCCGAAGCGGATGTCTATCGTGTGTTTTGCCACGACATCACGACCATGAAAATAGCCGAGAACGATTTGCGTGACGCTCTTGACAAAGAACGGACGGTGAACATGATGCGCTCGCGTTTTATCACAACCATCTCGCATGAATTCCGCACTCCACTGACAGGTATCAGCACCTCTACCGCCCTGCTGACGCGCTACAACGAAACAATGAAACCCGAACAACGGATACAACAGTTGGAAAGTATCGGAAGCCGCGTACAGGAGTTGGTGAAACTTATCGAGGACTTCACGTCGCAATCGTCCGTCCGATCACTGCGCGACCATTTCGCGCCGGTGATAATGGACATCAACAACCTCTGCCGTTCGGTGATTGAGGAAGCGCGCTCGTTTGCGATTGACCATAAACAGAAATTGGAGTTCGTATTACCGCAGGAACACTTATATGTGAATGGCGACGAGAAGTTATTGCGCCATGCTATACGCAATCTGCTGATGAACGCTATCCGTTATTCACATACCAACAGTACCGTTGCCATACGGTTAGAGCGCTTAGAGAAAGCGGTCGTGATTACCGTTACCGACAATGGCATTGGTGTACCGGAGGGCGAGCGTCAGTATTTATTTACACCGTTTTTCCGCGCCAATAACGTCGGGAAAATCCCCGGCAGTGGTTTGGGATTATCCATCACCAAAGAGTTTGTAGAGCTGCATCACGGCTTGGTTGGAGTGGAAGCAAACCCGACAGGTGGAACTATTGCAACGATTCATTTGCCAATGGCGGCGGAACTGCGCTAACTTGGCGGCAGTGCAGGAAGCACGACATACCTACAGACAACGATAACAACGCAGGACGCATGAAGAAGATACTCTTGATAGACGATTCGGATTACATCATCGAAGGAACATCATCATTGTTGGGATTCGAGGGATACGACGTACTGACGGCAAACAACGGCAGCGCAGGCGTAACACTTGCACAGCAGCATCTGCCCGACCTGATTATCTGCGATGTTTCAATGCCCGAAATGGACGGCTTTGAAGTATTAAAAAAACTCCGCTCGACCAAAGAGACAGAGTCGGTGCGCTTCATGTTTCTTACTGCGCGGGCTGATAAGTCCGACATGCGTCAAGGCATGGAATACGGCGCAGACGATTACTTGATAAAACCGTTCACAGTGGAAGAGTTGCTTTCGGCGATTGACGCGCAGTGGAAGAAATCGGAAACCATTCAGCGCGGCTTCGAGGAAATCAAGATGAATGTGACCTACGCGCTTCCTCATGAGTTCCGCACAGCACTTAATCAAATCATCGGTTCGGCTACCTTTCTCCGCAGCGACGCAGCACCGCCTGATACAGAAACCATCAACGAGCTAAGCACGGATATTATCGCCAGTGCAAAACGGCTTTTGAAAATCACTGAGAACTTTTTAGTATATGCCCAGTTAGAGTCCATCACCGCCGACCCCAATGCACGCAAGTCGCTGACCTCGGCATACCGAAGCAACGAAGCGGCGGCATTGATAGCCGATACGGCGTACTCGAAGGCGGAGTCAATGGAGCGGAGCAGCGACCTTGCACTATCATGCAACGTCGAGGGAATTGATCTTGCCATTAGTTCGGAGAACCTTAATAAAATTTTCGAGGAACTTTTAGATAATGCGTTCAAGTTCTCGACCGCCGGAACAAAAGTGAACGTGGACATAATGCTCGACAGCAACGACTTGACCATCACCATTGCCGACAGCGGGCGCGGTATGAATGCGGCACAGGTTGCAGGCATTGGCGCATATAAGCAGTTCGACCGGATGATTCACGAACAACAGGGAGTAGGACTTGGGTTGGTCATAGCCAAACGCCTTGTGGAACTTCACGGCGGGCGCATGACCATTAACAGCGAAGAAGGAACAGGAACCGTGATACAGGTTGCCTTTCCGGTATGCACGGGGTAATTGCCTGAAAGACGACATCACTGCCTCCGACACAAAGACCGTAACTATATTCGCTTTCCATGACGGCGCACACGCTTTGTACTGCGGTAATCTGCATTCTGAACCAGAACATGACTCTACATGTTATTGCCCGTGTAGTTGCGCCGAGAACACAACAATCCCCCTTGTCTTTATGATGAAATCCAACTCCGACGCTCTCCGGCTGATGATTGCCATTGCAGGAATACTC